>CAZWNR010000629.1:0-2219 GCA_964635665.1 uncultured bacterium
GACGACCGAGGGTAAAGGCGGGCTGATACATCAATTCAACTTGCATGGTGAATCATTCCTGAGATGAATCGGTCATTGCGATCATGGCTGGATTATCGAAATCAGTAGAATAAGAAACATCAACGCCCCCTAAAACACGTCTGAAACACCCCTGCGCGGAGAGCATTCGGATGAGCCAAACCGTTTCCCTGCCGACCTACCTCACCTTTGAGGAGTATTTGGCCTACGACGACGGCACCGACCGCCGTTACGAACTGGTGGATGGAGTTTTAGTAGAGATGCCCCCTGAACGCGACGAAAACCTTGGAATTGCTAGAACGTTGCTGTTGGAACTGATCAAACATCTCCCGGCGGATCGGGTGGTGTGGGGGACAGAGATAGAAGTCACGGGCAGACGGGCCACGGCACGGATTCCCGATTTGCTGGTGCATTCCGAAGAATCCAAGGTCGCTGTAGCCAGTGCCCCCCGTGCTACCCTGACCCGCGATATGCCCCCTCCAGCCCTGGTGGTGGAAGTGGTCAGCCCTGGCCAAGCCAACCGCGAACGGGACTATCGCTACAAACACACCGAGTACGCGGCACGGGGCATTGCCGAATACTGGATTGTGGATCCCGAAACCCGCCAAATCACCCTCTGCCGCTGGGTAAGTGGTCAGTACGAAGACCAGGTTTACAGCGGTGACGAAACCCTTCAATCCACTGTGGTACCTGGGTTTGGGTTAAGTCCTGCCAAGATATTTGCATAGCCATTGCTTGTATCGCTCTATTTCCCAGTCTTCGACTGGAAAGTCCCAGGAGGCTCTGCCCCCGAAGTCGAGCCTGGAGCCTCTGTCTCCCCTTAGGGTAAATACAAATCGGCAATCGCAAACGCCATCGTTTCCGCATCCTGTTCGGCATCGTCTAGGTTGAGCAACACCACGATAGTCAGGCTTTCCTCAGGAAAACGTAGGTAGTAGCTGTCAAAACCCAGCCAAGCCCCTTGATGGCCCACATAGTCATAGCCACTGTAGGTATCGACCTCAACCCCAAAGCCATAGCCGGTTTCCTCGCCATTCCCCAGGGTTCCTGAGGTCACCATCTCCGCCAGCAAGTCTTGACTCACGAGGGTTTCGGTAACCCAGGCCTGATCGTATAGATACAGGTCGCCCAGGGTGGAATAGAGGCTGCCAGAGCCATTCACGTTATCCAAACTATCCGGTTCGTAGGGGCCATCTGCGTCATAGCTCTGGGCCACCGATGGGCCAAAACGCTCGTCGCTGGGCAGGGCAAAGGTATTCTCCATGCCTAGGGGCGCAAAGATGGAGTCCTCCATAAATTGGCCATAGGTTTGGCCGGAGATGCGCTCAATCAGCAGGCCTAGCAGATCGTAGCCCGTGTTGCTGTAATGGAACTCCTCGCCCGGATCAAACAACATCTCTTGGAATTGCGAGATGGCCGTCACCACATCCTCGTTGCCAGGGGTGGAAGACGAGTCCAGCAGCGCATCATAGATGTCGTCGCTATCGTCGTATCCCATCACGCCAGAGGTATGGTGCAGCAGGCGACGCACCGTCACCCCCTCATCCATCCAATCCAACTCAGGAATGTGGGCGCTGATCGGGTCATCTAGGGCCACTTGCCCTTGATCCACCAGCATCAACACGCCCATGGCGGTAAACTGCTTACCCACGGAGCCGAGATGGAACCGGGTCTCTGGGGTGATGGGAATGCCCTGCTCCACATCGGCCAGCCCATAGCCCTGTTGATGAACAATCTCGCCAGACTGAACCACCATCACCACCCCGCCGGGGCCAGGTTCATCCTGCGCCATCCACTGATCGATCTGGGCAGACTCCGGATCGTTGCGGATCGCACTGTGGCCGCTAGATTCGGGCTTTGAAAGGGTATCCGCTTCACCTTTCTCCCCTGCATCTGCAGGGCTGACAGCAGAGGGATCTGCCCCTTGCCTTGCCTCTAAGCCATTGCACGCTGTCAGCAGCAACACCATGGCCATCAGCAGCAATTTAGGTTTCATAGAGATAGCCCATGGGAATGGCGTAGGTGGTTAGTCCCATTCAACCGCTACCTGCCTCCAGAAATAGCCATATCTAACGAAATATTAATAGTTAGCTGAGTTTTTCTATGCTTTTGTTGTGCTAGGTTGAGGCCCCTGGGTGCCTAGCCCAAGCTAAGGGTCGTTAATTCCCCCTCCCCCAACGCTCACCGGACAGACCTTGGGG
>CAZWNR010000630.1:0-2217 GCA_964635665.1 uncultured bacterium
GAGACTCTCCGAGGGATAACTGGTCAATCATGGAGATTTTGTCAGTTTTCGTTCGTGAACGTCGAGGGCTACCACCAGGAGAAAGATTGGCGCAAAAACCTCTCACAATCGATAGAGATGTGCAAGCAGCAGTCATTGTTATTGGACGACGCGATACAACATGTGACTTAGAGTCTGAACCACTTTTTCTTAATTACACTGATTTCCGCAAGATATCTTTTGCTGAGGATAATTTTTATAATATTCGCTTTCATTGTTCTGATTTCAGGGAAGCTAACTTTTATGCTGCCAATTTAGAGAAAACCAAATTTTGGAGGTCTTGTCTAATGAAAGCAGTCCTCTTTAAAGCAAATCTCAGGGATGCAGATCTTGTAGAAGCAGATTTACGAGAAGCAGATATGAGGGAGTGTATTCTTACCGGAGCGGATATTAAGAAAGCTAATTTAGAGGGTGCAAGGCATCTTACAGTGGAACAAGTTAAGTCTGCTAAAAATTGGCAGGAGGCAATTTATGACAATAAGTTCTTGATTCTACTGAGTTCTCAAGCTATTAACTAGGTGAATTAAGATGTGGGCTGGTCTGCTGATTACGGTATCACATCGCATAACAATCCCAATGCACCGGAACAAAGTTCAGTGATCGGTAAGTTGCAAAGTTTGTCTGAGTCCGGTGATTGGGAACGTTAGACAGATTTAGTCGCATAGGGTGGTGGTAAAAGCTGCCCCGCCAATGGCATCTTGCCGGAAAGGTTGCACTCCATCAATGGTCACAATGGTCAGGGGTCTAAAAGCCCACTGGGAAAATTCCGGCTTCTAGGCGTTGGGCTTCTTCCAGCTTTTGCTGGAGCTGGTCGCGTCCGGCGGGGCTGTGGAGGATGGGCACGGTTTCCAGCAGGGCGGGGAAGGTGATCACGTCCCAATCGTCGGGTAGGTAGCAGGAGACTTCGGCCCGCTGGAGCCAAACCCGTTGGCTTTCGGGGTGCCAGATAAATTGGCTGTGGGGGCCAAGGGCGAGGGCGGCGAGGGTGGGCTGGCGGGGGCAGTCCTTGGGGTTGGTGCCTTGGAAGCTGGGGGAACGGTAGCGGGGCAGGGGTAGGGGCTGGAAGCTGACTCGGTAATCGTGGGCCTGTACGCCGAGGCGGGTGGCTTCGGTTTGGATGCCATCGACCCCGACGACAAAGGCGAGGCGATGGCGAAACTGGGCGCTCGGAAAGCCGATGCTGGCGAGGTTGGGGGGCAGTTCGTAGCGGTTGACCCCCGCCGCCAGGAGGGAACCCAGCAGCAGAATTTTTTGAAAACCGGGCACATCCCATTCGCCCACCATCCGCTGATCTCTGGCTTCGGCGTAGAGCTGGGCGAGGGCGCGGATGCGGGGGGCGGCCTGGAGGTCTAGGGCGATCAGTTCTTGCACGTTGAGGGTTTCTTGGCCGTAGGCGCGCAGGGCGGCGGGAGTGCCACCGTAGACGGCAATGTCGGGGGCTTCGCGCAGGTAGATGGCGACAGTGCGACGAAAGGCCAGATAGCGCGGATCGTAGGGGTCGGCGGGGGCAAAGGCTTGGTCGATGAAGTGGGCGAGGTGGGCCTGGAACCCAACGGCCTGTTTGAGGGTGGTGTCGATACCGATGTCTTGGCCGTTTCGCACCATGGCGGCATAGAAGGTTTCGTGGAGGCTGGCCCCCTGCTGAGCGAGGCTGTGGTAGGTGCGAATCGGCACAGTAAGGTCGTGGAGGGGGTCGGCAAGCTGGGGCACCCGCTGGGCCAGCCAGGGCCAAAAGTCGGCATCGAGGCCGTGATTTCGCAGGGTCGCGTACACCAGTTGATCGGCGGCGGCGGTTTGGGATTTCCCCTGGAGCCAGTCCAGCAGCAGCCCCCGACCGTTGGCGTAGGCTTGGGTGAGGGGGTAGCCTGCTTTTTCGCTGCGAGACACCAGGATGGACAGGGTGTTGCCGCCATTGAGCCGGCTGGCTTCGGTGGGCGACAGGCGGGGGCTGAGGCCCAGGCGGGTGGGGTCGGTTTTGGCGGCGTCGGCCAGGGCGGTGGCGAGGATTTGGGTGTGCTGGGTGGCCAGAGTCTGGAGTTGGTCGGTAATCTGCTGACGCAGGGCTTGCTTTTGGCGTTCGTTGTCAGCGATCTGCTGGGCCAGGGTGACGACCTCGGCGGGGTAAATTCCGGCCTCTGGAAACTGCACGATGCCCAGAGCGAGGGAAATCGCGCCCTC
>CAZWNR010000631.1:0-2214 GCA_964635665.1 uncultured bacterium
GCCACCGAGGATGACCGGATAGGGTGACGAAAACGCGCTGCCGTTCATGCCGCCATCGTCTTCGAGCACCCGCCAGACGATCTTCCCCGTCGCCTTCTCGAGTTGCACGAAGCCGGCGCCGGCCTGGACGAAGACATGTGCGCCGAGGACGAGCGGGCTCGACACGAAACCGAAGGACGGAAGAGGGCTCTTGAGCGCGTCCATGAAATCGACGCGCCAGATTTCCTTGCCCGTGGCGGGTCGAGGTAGACGAAATCCTGGGGGGTTAGCGGCTGTTGCAGAATATCGGTGAAGGGTAGCTCTACAATCTGTGTTCGTTGCAAGACGACCGAAGCAGCCCGGATTAAATCGGGATCACAGATGCCAGGATTTTTGTAGCGTCCGACGGGAACGTTGAAATGGCCCTGGGAGTTTTCTCGGTAGAGGCCGTTGTAGCAGGTTTTGTTGAGGTAAATCAGCCGCGCCGCCCGGTCTAAGGCATGGGGTAACTGGTGCTGCTGCCGGACGTGATAGTAATAGTCGGGACTATGGTGGCGCTTGTGGTGCTCTAGCTTAGCCATCAGCGCCTTGGGGGCATCGCGCACCCAGCGATAGACGTTGACCAGTTCTGGGTTAATGTCTCCTAGTACCGCCCGCTGCATCCGCTGAGACAGATGAAAAAAGACGGCCCCGCCGCCCACAAAGGGCTCGTAATAGGTGGCGCAAGCCGTCGGAAAATAGGGTTCATACTGGCTGAGCAAACGCCCCTTTCCCCCCGCCCACTTTAGAAACGGACGGGCCACTGCGGTTGACGGAACCGTTGAAGGGACGGTCTGAAGAATTGAGGAGGCAACGGAGAGGGCCACAGTAGCTACCTTGTATAGATGCCTTTTCGGATCCAGATCGCTTGTATTACTCCCCACTATATCAAAGGCCTTGAAAAATCGCACTTTTTCAAGGCATGTTAAGCGTAGGGCTTTCCTGACGGTTCCCCATAGCTGCTCCTTGGGGCGCTTCCCTAACCCTGTTTGATTCTTTTTACTGATGGCCTCCACCCCAGTTTTCACCCGTGCCACGCTGATTGGCTTCACCGCCATTTTGATGTGGGCTACCTTGGCGCTATTAACTCAGCTCAGTGGCCCGATTCCGCCCTTTCAACTGACGGCGATGGCCTTTACCCTGGCCTTTGGGGTGGGGGTGATGCTGTGGCTGCGGGAGGGCAGATCGCCCTGGCGCTATCTGAAGCTGCCCGCTGCGGTGTGGGCGGTGGGGCTATTTGGCCTGTTTGGCTACCATTTTTTCTACTTTTTGGCCCTGCGCCATGCCCCAGCGGTAGAAGCCAGCCTGATTGCCTACCTCTGGCCGTTGTTGATTGTGCTGATGTCGGCCTGGTTGCCCGGTGAGCGACTGCGCTGGTTCCATGGGGCGGGGGCGGGGTTGGGTTTTCTGGGGGCGGGGTTGCTCATCACCCAGGGGCAAGGGTTGAGTCTCCGGGCCGAATACACCACGGGCTACCTGGCGGCGCTGGTCTGTGCCTTCACTTGGTCGAGCTATTCGGTGCTGTCGCGGCATTTTGGGGCTATTCCCACCCAATCGGTGGGCGGTTTTTGTGGCGTTACGGCCCTGCTGGCCTGGATTTGCCACGGGCTTTGGGAAACCCCCGTGTGGCCCGTAGGGTGGCAATGGCTGGCGGTGTTCGCGTTGGGACTTGGCCCGGTGGGGCTAGCTTTTTTTACCTGGGATTACGGCGTTAAGCACGGCAACCTGCGAATGCTGGGTACTTTGTCCTACTTGGCTCCGCTGTTGTCTACCCTGTTGTTGGTGTTGGCGGGGCAGGCCGAACCTTCCTGGACGCTGCTGCTATCGAGCGGGCTGATTGTCGGCGGGGCGCTGCTGGCCTCCCACAAGTTTTCCTAGGATGCACGGGCTTCATAGTATCCACGGGGCATCGCGACAAAAACTATGGGCAAATCCTTTACAAAGTGGCCACCGTTTCTGAGCATAGAGAAGGTTTGACAGTTTTGTCCGACAGTTTTGACGTACCGTTTTCACGTTAGGAGCCCGTATCTGTGGAACGCACCTTTTTGATGATTAAGCCCGACGGCGTACAACGTGGCCTGATCAGCGAGATCATTGGCCGATTTGAGAAAAAAGGCTTCACCCTGGTGGGGATGAAGTTCATGGCGGTGCCCCGCGAACTGGCGGAAAAGCACTCCGGCGTTCACCGCGACCGTC
>CAZWNR010000632.1:0-2210 GCA_964635665.1 uncultured bacterium
TTGACCTCAACATCGATCAGCATGGGCCTTATATCAATATCGGCTTCCGCTTTTAGGGAGCTGATCTGGGGCAAGGCGGACGGGGTGGGTTGCCAATGGCCTCCCCATCCCACGGTCAAGCTTGACATTGCTCTATCAGGAGAATCTACCCATGCAATCGGTGGTCTATATCACTCCGTTTCATGGTTTCGCAATCTGAAATAGCAAACGACGATAAGGAACACGAATCATGACTTCAACCCATCCGGTGCCACGGCACATTCTGCCCATCCCCGATCAAACTCACTTTGGCATCACCACCTACGATGCCAAGGATCCGGATACCAAGTATCCCCCGATTCGAGAGTTGCGCCCCCCGGCGGATGCGCCCAACGTGCTGGTGGTGCTGCTGGATGATGTGGGCTTTGGGGCCTCCAGCGCCTTTGTTGGGCCGTGCCACACGCCTACCTTTGAAAAACTGGCCGCCGAAGGGCTAAAGTACACCCGCTTCCACACGACGGCCCTCTGTGCCCCCACCCGTCAGGCATTGTTGACCGGGCGCAACCATCACTCTGTGGGCATGGGCAACATCACCGAAACGGCGACGGCGGCACCGGGGCAATGCTCTGTGCGGCCCAACACCAAAGCGCCCCTGGCCGTAACCCTCAAGCTCAACGGCTATTCCACCGCCATGCTGGGCAAGTGCCATGAGGTGCCCGTGTGGCAGACTTCTCCCATGGGGCCATTTGATGCGTGGCCTACCGGGGGCGGTGGTTTCGAGTATTTCTATGGCTTCATCGGCGGCGAAAACAACCAGTGGGATCCAGCCCTCTACGAAGGCACCACCCCCATCGAACCCCCGGCCACCTTTGAGGAGGGCTACCACCTGACCGAGGATTTGGCGGGAAAGGCCATCAACTGGATTAGCCAGCAAAAGGCGTTGATGCCCGACAAGCCCTTCTTTATGTACTTTGCCCCCGGTGCCACCCACGCGCCGCACCACGTACCGAAGGAGTGGGCCGACAAGTACAAGGGCCAGTTTAGCCACGGCTGGGATCGCCAGCGGGAAATCACCTTTGCCAAGCAAAAGGAACTGGGCGTGATTGGCCCCGATGCCGAACTCACCCCCCGCCATGCCGAAATTCCCGCCTGGGACGAGATGGATGCGGCCTACAAGCCCGTGCTAGAGCGGCAGATGGAGGTCTATGCAGGCTTTCTGGAGCACACCGACTACGCCGTTGGGCAGGTGATTTCGGCTCTAGAAGACCTGGAAATTCTCGACGACACCCTGATCTACGTGATCATCGGCGACAACGGCGCATCCGCCGAGGGCACCATCCACGGAGCCTTCAACGAAATGGCTAACTTCAACGGCATGGCCAGCCTAGAAACCCCAGAATTCATGCAGTCTAAGCTTGAGGAATTTGGCGGGCCGGATTCCTACAACCACTACGCCGTGGGTTGGGCCTGGGCCATGGATACGCCCTACCAGTGGACGAAGCAGGTGGCTTCCCACTGGGGCGGCACCCGCAACGGCACCATCGTTCGCTATCCCAAGGCGATTCAAGAAAAAGGTGGCTTGCGGCACCAGTTTAGCCATGTGATTGATGTGGCCCCCACGGTGCTGGAGGTGGCAGGGATTCCTGAACCGACGATGGTGAACGGCGTGCTGCAAAGCCCCTACGAGGGCACCAGCATGGTCTACAGCTTTAATGATGCCAACGCGCCAGAACGCCACGAAATTCAATACTTCGAGATGTTTGGCAACCGGGGCATCTACTACAAGGGCTGGAGCGCCATCACCAAACACCGCACCCCCTGGGTGATGGTGGGGCAAACCATGGTGCCCTTTGACGAAGATGTGTGGGAACTGTACGACGGCAGCAAAGACTGGACGCAATTCCACAACCTGGCGGCGGAAATGCCGGAGAAACTGTACGAACTGCAACGCCAGTTTTTGATTGAGGCCGTGAAGTACAACGTGCTGCCCCTAGATGATCGCCAGACCGAGCGTATTGACCCCACCACCGCTGGCCGTCCCTCCCTGGTGAAGGGCGATTCGCAAATTTTCTTTGCGGGCATGGGCCGACTGTCGGAAAACAGCGTCATCAACATCAAGAACAAGTCGTTCTCGATTACGGCAGAAATTGAAGTCAAAGACAAACCCGCCGAGGGGGTGATCATCGCCCAGGGCGGCAAGTTCGGCGGCTGGAGCGTCTACACCAAGGAGG
>CAZWNR010000633.1:0-2209 GCA_964635665.1 uncultured bacterium
GCATGGCGCGGCTGTGGCGGCAGCCTGGACTGCTGGTGCGCTCGGTGATTGCAGCCTTTGGAGTGGTGCCTGTGGCGGCCATGGTCTTGGTCTTGGTGCTGCCTCTGTCCTTTGAGGTGCGGGCGGGTATTGCGGCGATGGCGATAATTCCTGGTGCGCCCTTTACTTACCGCAAGATGCTGAAGGGGGCGGGCGACCCAGAATTAGCGGGCAGTTTTCAGGCCACGATGGCGCTGTTGGCCATTGTGCTGGTGCCGCTATGGCTAGCTATTCTGGCGGCGCTGTATCCCAATGATGCGTCGGCTTCGGTGGCTACGGTGGGGCGGCAGATCTTTATGGTGCAAGGGATTCCGCTGCTCTGTGGGGCGGCGATTCGGCAGTGGTTGCCCGACCTGGCCGAAGAATTTGCCGACCCCCTCAATCGCATTAGCTCGGCCATGCTGGCGGGCGTTGTGGTGCTGGTGTTGGCGGTGGGGTTATCCCTGGTGCTGAAGGCGGGGCCACTGCCGATTTTGGCCGGGGTGCTGATGGCGGCGGTGGCGTTGGTGGCGGGGCATTATTTGGGCGGGCCGGATCCCTTTACCCGACAAACCATCGCCCAGGCGACGGCAAGCCGCAATGCTGGCTTGGCGATTGCGTTGATGACGCTGAATTTCCCCAACGTGGCCCACGAAATTTTAGTTACCATTGCCGCCTATGCGGTGATGACGGCCATTGCCAGCAAAATCTACGTGCGCCTTTACCAAAAACAGTTAGCCAAGGCGGCCCCTCCTTCTGAGATGACGCCGGAGCTAGAGTAGCGGAGGTTTTCCTTAGGAATAGGATTTCTCTAGGGTTGTCGGGAGTGGAGTCTAGATAACGGCAAATTAAGCCTAAATAGGCTCAATTACAGCAGATTCCACTTGAATGAGGTGCACCGTGAAGAGCCCCCTATCCCTCCTGATTAAGGGGGTGTAAGGTCAATCTCCTGCCGATAGGAGCTGGGGGGATCTGAAGCCCCAAAATTTGTACCTTACTAAACCGAGAACCCCTATAGACTAAGCGAACGTTTTACGTCACGAAACATTCAAAAGGATTAAGTACAGTGTTGAAGCCCCTTTTTTCTGGTTTATTAATGTCGGCCTGTTGTGTGGTGGGCGTTTCGTCCTCGGCATGGGCTCAGACCCTGCCTGCTCCCACGGAAAGCCAGCCCCAATCCGCCGAAGATCTTGAGATTGGAGGCCTCACCGATGATCAAGTAGCTCAGATGGAGGCCATTTTCGAGGCCTATGAACCGCAGATTGCCGAGGCCACAGCCAACTACCTAGCCGCCTTGGAGATGATGAACAATCTCCTGGTGCCCACCACCGCTGATCTAGCCCTCAGCGATGCCCACGACCAGGTGCTGGCCACGGAACAAGCTCTCGATACCGTCATTTTTGAGCGCAACTTAGCCCTGCGATCCGTGCTGAATTTGGATCAGCGGCAGGTCATCAACGACTATGTGCGGGCCTACCTGGGCCTTGCCCCCGCAGAACCCATGGCGGTTTTTCCGGACAATTTGATCGGCCAGGACAGTGAAACCGTTCTAGATGCTCTCTGGGCCGATGGCTGGGAAGTGGTGGTGGAGACCCCTGGTGAAGTGCAACTGAATCGGGGGGCCGAACAACTGGATTTGGCTCTAGACCGCAGCGGCCAAATCATTGATGTTCGCTTTTCTGACTAGGCCGATAGGAACCCAACCATGACCCATCTCACCCCAATTATCGGCTTCGCTGCCGCCATCGCACTGCTGCCCACCTCAGCCAGCGCGCTCCCCTCCCTGGAGAAGCCCAACGACCAACCTACAAGCCTGGAACCATGGCCAGAGGTTGTGGAAGCGGTGACTGAGACCGAGGTTGCTGAGGGAATAGCTGCGGAATTGTCTGAGGGAATGCCTGAGGATGAGTCACCTGCTGTCTTCTCTGCGGACGTAATGCCACCGGAGACCCAGGTTGCTGAATCGACCCAGGCGGCTGATGCAACCGCTGTGGAGTCCGTAAATCCTGAGTCCAGTCCGCATTCTGACCTCAGTAACGAGGCCCAAGCGGCGGATCCCCTATTGACGGAGGATCCCTGGTTGCCGCTCTCAACCAGCAGTCGCGATCTGCAACGGATGGAGACTTCCCCCGTGAGCGAGGATCTCCTCTCAACGCCCCTCGGCCAGCCCCTTGATGTGGCCCAGGCGACC
>CAZWNR010000634.1:0-2192 GCA_964635665.1 uncultured bacterium
CCCATCTTCAGGAGCTCGTTTGCCACCTCGTCCAGGGGGCTAGGTGCCTTGCCGTGCAGAACGGCAATCTCAATGGTGGCCCCGGTGGTGGCCCCGGTGGTGGTCAGAGCAATGGTCAGGCCAGTGGTCAGGGCAATGGTCAAGGCGGTAGCCCAGGAAATCAAATTTTCGTCCTTCAGCCCCAGGGCGATGGCTTTGTGGCGATGCCCCGCACCGTTCAGGTGGGCGGACGCAGCGACGGCCAGGTGATGATCTTGGCAGGGCTCTCCCCTGGTGAACGTTATATTGTGCGCAGTGGCCAACCCCTGACCACTGGGGCTGTGGTTCAGCCCAGTTTGTTATCGGATTAGGATCCCAAGGCAGAGCGAGTATCCTGCCTGTAAGCTCTGAAGTTTCTCTCCTAAATGGGGTTCTACGGTGGGCACCGCCCACCCTATATCTCTGAAATCCTGCCCACCCTACCATTCGCCCGACTCCCCACTTTCCCCCCTCCTGCCATGACGTCCTCACCCCTCACCCCCCAGCGGTTCAGTATTAGCGGTTTGGCGATTCGGCGACACATTGGCACCCTCATGCTGGGGCTGACAGTGTTGGTGATGGGCTTGTTTATCACCAGCCAATTGCCCGTGGATCTGCTGCCCTCGATTACCTATCCGCGCATTGGCCTGCGAGGAGATGCCCCCGGACTATCGCCTGTGGTGGCGGTGGATGAGGTGACTCGGCCCCTGGAGGAAGCCCTGGCCACAACGGAGGGAGTGGTGCAGATCTTTTCCCAAACCCGCGAGGGCCAAATTAGCATTGACCTGTTTTTTGAACCCGGCGGCGACATCGACCAAGCCCTCAACGATGCTACGGCGACGCTGAACCGAGCGAGGGGAACGCTGCCGGACAGCATCGAAACGCCTCGGCTGTTTAAGTTTGATCCCTCCCAACTGCCCGTCTACGAAATGGCGCTGACCTCGGATCGGCTCAGCGCCCAGGAGTTGCGAATTTTTGCCGAGGAGGAACTGGAACGAGGACTGCAACAGGTGCCCGGAGTGGCCAACACCGATGTTTCCGGCGGCGTAAACGAGCAGGTGCAGGTGAATGTGGATTTGCCCCGACTGCAAGCGGTGGGGCTGGGCCTGAACGACGTGCTGGCGGCCCTGCGAGAGCGTAACCAGGATGTCTCTGGCGGACGGCTGCGGGGGGGCGAGGCAGAAACCCTGACCCGTCTGGTGGGGCGCTTTGCCTCGGCGGCGGAACTGGCCACCCTGTCGATTACCGTTCCAGGTACCAACCCTCCCCAGCAGGTGTTGTTACAGGATGTGGCCACCATCGAGGACGGCACCGAGGAACAGCGGGTGTTTGTCAGCCTCAACGGGCAGCCAGCGGTGAAGGTGAGTGTGCAAAAGCAGCCCGCCGCCAACACCATCGATGTGGTAGACGGGGTGAAGGCCAAGCTGGCGGACATGCAGCGCCTAGGGCAAATGCCGGAGGGCATGGCCATGACCGCCACCCTAGATGAATCGCGCTTTATCCGTAATTCCATTAGCAATGTGGTGGTAGCAGGGCTAACCGGGGCGGCCCTGGCGGCGATTACGGTGCTGCTGTTTTTGGGATCCCTGCGCCAAACCTTCATCATTGTGCTGGCGATTCCCCTGGCCTCTTTGGCGGCGTTGATCCTGATGGGCTTGTTTGGTCTGTCGCTGAATGTGTTTAGCCTGGGCGGGTTGGCCCTGGGTGTGGGCATTGTAGTAGATAACTCCATTGTGATGCTGGAAAACATCGCCCAGCGCGCCGAAATGATGGAGCGCTCCCCCCTCAAAGGCCGCTTTCGGCAGCAGGAGGCGCTGTTTCAAGCCGAGGCCAGCAGCCGGGAATTGGAATCGGCCCTGTTCGCCTCGACCACCACAAACCTGGTGGCGGTGATACCTTTTTTGCTGATTGGCGGCTTCATTTCTCTAATCTTTAACGAGCTGATTTTGACCGTCAGCTTTTCTGTGGCCGCTTCCCTCGCCGTAGCCCTCACCATCGTCCCCGCCCTGTCGGCCCGCATGTTGATGGGGCGACCCACTCGGTCGTTACAAAATGTGGGGCTGTTCCGCTGGTTTAACCAACGTCTGGAGGGTGTCACCCTGGGCTATAGCCGCTTTTTGGGGCTGGTTCTGCACCATCGAATTTGGGTGATTGCCTTGGCCCTGGTGGTGTTT
>CAZWNR010000635.1:0-2189 GCA_964635665.1 uncultured bacterium
AAGTCCTCGACCTCACCCCCCTAGAGTTTGACCTACTGGCCACCTTCATGAGCTACCCAGGCCGCGTTTGGAGTCGTCAACACCTAATTGAAAAACTGTGGGGAGACGACTTCTTTGGCGATGAGCGGGTGGTGGATACCCACATTGCCCGCCTGCGCAAAAAAATCGAGCCAGACTCCTCCCAACCAACCCATGTCAAAACCGTCACCGGAGTCGGCTACCGCTTTGAGGACGACCCTAGTTAACCCATGGTCAATCCTCCATTCCTAGCCCCCAATGTCAACTCCCTCAGGCCGCTAATCCCCCCTTCCCCATGAGACGCCAAGATCAGTTTTTTAACACCATCTACAGCATCGACAAAACCACCGATGCCTACATGATCGAAGCGGCCCTCGATGACTATGGCGACATTTTTAATGAATGGGATCCAGCCCCCTTCAAGCGTCGCGAACTCGATCCCGATCTTCAGATTTATTTAGAGGGCAGCTCCAACGAAATTGCCTTTCGTTACCCTGTAGAACTGATTTTTAATTTACCTCCCGGAAAACGTAACGAAGCTATCGAACAAGAGGTGCGGGTAGGATTGCACAACAGCTTTAATTTCAAGCTCTACGTCCTCCGCAAAGAAATTAAAACCATTAACCTGCTAACTCTACGCTATGTGTTGATGGGCTTTGGCACCCTGCTCGCTGCCCATTGGCTCTCTACCCCCGCCGAAGCCTACGCCGTTACCGTTGTTTTAACCGAAGGACTCTTCATTGGTGGCTGGGTGTTTTTGTGGGAAGCAGTCTCGCTTTTTTTCTTCTCCAACCGCGATATTTACCATCGCTATCGCACCTATCTGCGCCTGCGCGATGCCCTGGTTATTTTTCGGGAAGACATACCTAATTCTGCCCTGTAGACGACCCATACTTTACCCATGCCGCCGAGCCGCAATGCAGGCCCAGGAAATTAGGAGGAGCCAAACAGGATGGGGGATCAGGCATGATTTAGACCATGGTCTACACTATGGTGACGATTAATCATGGGAAGATTAGACTTATACCCATGTGATCGCAGGTGTACCATGGCACGCTATCAATCTTCCCGCCGGAAAGAGTCGCCTAAACAGTCCCCAACCTCCTCATCGGACTTCCTGCGATCTCGCCCCTTTGCCCCAGAAAGCCAAGACCAGGTCGCCGCTGTTCGCCCCGCTACGGAAGCACAATCCCTCAAGTTTCCCAACCTGGTTTCATTCAACCGCCCTCAGCCTATCCAGCCCAAGCTCACCATCGGCGCACCCAACGACCGCTACGAACAGGAAGCCGACCGCGTCGCCAGCCAGGTGGTGCAGCACATCAACGCCCCCACCATCGGCCCAGCTACCCCCTCCCAATCCCTCCAACGGGAAGACCTGCCCGATGACGACGAACTGCAAATGAAGCCCCTACTTCAACGGGAGGTAGACCTGCCCGATGACGACGAACTGCAAATGAAGCCCCTGCTTCAACGGGAGGTAGACCCCGACGACGATGACGAACTGCAAATGAAATCGGCCCTATCTTCGGGCGTTGTGGAAGGAGATGCTTCCCCTAATTTAGAATCCGCCATTCAGCACGCCAGGGGCAGCGGCCAAGCCCTCGCCCCCGATTTGCAGGCCAAAATGGGCCAAGCCATGGGGGCCGACTTTAGCCAGGTGCGAGTTCACACTGATCGCCAATCCGATCAACTCAATCGGTCTATCCAAGCCAAAGCCTTTACCACAGGGCAGGATATTTTCTTTCGCCAGGGGGCCTATCAACCCAGCAATCGGGGTGGCCAAGAACTGATTGCCCACGAACTAACCCATGTGGTGCAGCAGGGGGGTAATCGTGGGTCTGGATCTATGGAATCAGGACGCATCGCTCGAAAACTTAGCGTCCAGAATACCCAATGGGATCAGGTTCGGCAAATTTATTCCAGTGGTAAAGGTGGCGGTGGCGTTTTGATGTTTGCGGACAAGGTGGGAGAACGCCAAATTATTGTTAAGGCTGGCGTTCAGGGGGCTGAGGAAATAGCCACGGAAATGCTGATGTCAGGAGTTAATAAAAGCAAAGATAAGTGGAAGATCGGTACGCCTGATGTGAGAGTTTTACCCGCCACTGAAGCGGCACAGGCCAGCGTACAAATGCAGAAGCGAATTTTTCAAGGAACCGTGACCCAGAGTGGTG
>CAZWNR010000636.1:0-2185 GCA_964635665.1 uncultured bacterium
TCAAGTGCTACCAACTTGCCGTTCTCATCGCGAGCACCAGGGCCAACAGCAACAGCACCATGGGCACTGGGCCAATAAAGACCCGAATCGCCAACAGGGCAGACGCTGGCTGAGTCACCGTTGCGGCCCCTTGGCTCACCTCTGGGGAAACAAAGCCCGATAGCTCTAGGGCATAGCCCACCACCAGCAGCCCTCCGGCGAGGCCCACCTTTTGCAGCAGGGTCATGAAGGCGTAGAAGATGCCCTCCCGCCGTTGCCCGGTTTGTAGTTCGTCCAGTTCAATCACATCGGGCAGCATGGCCCAGGGCACCACGTAGGCCGCCGCCACCCCAAAGCTAATCACCACACAGAGCAGGTAAAGGGCTGCCACCTGTCCGGGCTGCACAAAGAAAATCGCAATCTGGGCAATGATCCAGGATCCAACCCCGGCGTAGAAGGCTTCCTGTTTGCCGTAGCGACGGCTGAGCCAGTTGATCGCCACCATCATCACAATGGCGGTTCCCTGCACAAGCAGTGCCGCCAAAAAGTAGGAGTCCATGCCCATCCAAAAAGTGGTGTAGAAGGGAATCACGCTGGCGGTCATTTGCAGGGCCAGCCACGCAAACAGGTAGATCCCCACCACAAACAAAAAGGCCCGATTGCTGAGGGCGATTTTGATCTGCTGGAGGAAGGGCAAGTTGTCGGCGGCGTTGGGGTCGGTGGCCGGTTGTAAGGCTCCCCGCTCTACGGCGTAGGGATAGGTACCCACCACGCACCAGAGCAAGGGTAGCACCGACAGCACACTGCACACCGCCGCCAAAACCAGGTACTGCTGGCGAGAATCCTGCACTAGGTTAGAGATCACCAGGCCTAGGGCCAGCGCCGAAATGGCCCCGGTTAGGGATGCCCCCAGGCGAAAGGCGGTGAGTTCCGTGCGTTCATCGTAGTCCTTGCTCAGTTCGGCGGTGAGGGTGGTGTAGGGCAGGTTCACCACGGTATAGAACACCTGGAACAGCAGGGACATGATCACGTAGTACCAAAACCGCGCCCCCTCGCTCTGGAAGCCAGGCACAATCCAGGTTAGGAAAAACGTTAGCCCAAAGGGCAAGGCCCCTAGGGCAATCCAGGGATAGCGGCGGCCCCAGCGGCTGCGGGTGTTGTCGCTCAGGTAACCGATCAGGGGGTCGTTAACGGCATCCCACACGCGACCAATGGCCAACACCGACCCCGCCGCCACCGGGCTTAGCCCCGCCGTGGTGGTCAGAAAAATCAGAAACGAGAAGGCCAATAGATTGGCGGTCATCCCAGGGCCAATATCCCCTGCACCAAAGGCCAACTTCCCCGCCAGGGAAAACGGACGGGGCATTTGGGGACTAGAAGCGGGGGGGCCAGGGGAAAAGGAGTCCATAGCGCAATGCTCGATGGAGGGCAGGGGGATCTGATCAAGATAGCGCCCTCAGTGTATTATTTCCCCATTGTTCGTGGTCGCTTTGTCGGCCAAATTAACAACCGTTCCCCTAGGGCTGGGTGTTAGGGCGTCAAACATTAGGGTATTAAGAAAACCCTGACCGAAACCACAGAACAAACCGCCGACCTCTCAAGATTTCCTAAACAACGGCCATGGCTGACTTTTATGTGAGTTGGGACGACTACCATCGCGACATTGAGAAACTCGCAATCCAAATCTACGAATCGGGGTGGGAGTTTAACCAAATTGTTTGCCTAGCCAAAGGTGGGTTGCGGGTGGGCGATACCCTCTGCCGCCTGTTTGACGTCCCCCTGGCGATTCTGTCCACCGCCTCCTACGGGGGCAGCGATGGCCGCACCCGAGGCCACATCACCTTCTCCCGCGATCTCAGTATGACCACCGCTGGCCTAGGCAACCGAGTGCTGGTGGTGGATGACCTGGTCGATTCTGGCCATAGCCTGGATCGTTCCCTGGCATGGCTGAAGGCCAAGTACGGCTTCTGCATCGAGGAAATGCGTACGGCGGTGCTGTGGTACAAGGCGGTCTCCTTCATGAAACCCGACTACTACGTGGAGTATCTGCCCGACAACCCCTGGATTCATCAGCCCTTTGAGCGCTACGAAATGATGACCCCGGAGGATCTCGTCGCTAGATACGCTGTGCCGGAGGAGTCCGCCTAGGCTAGGACGTGCTCGGATCGGGTTAGTCGATGGGAACGTGGTTCGAGAACACGTAGAT
>CAZWNR010000637.1:0-2181 GCA_964635665.1 uncultured bacterium
GGGTAGGTTAATCGACTTCAGGCGCTTGAGCCCCACGGGCCTTAGGGAGGGTCGCCGAAGGGGTTGCTGGCGGGCCTGGGAAGGCCAAGTCATCCAAAAACGCTTCATGCTCACGTCCTAAAGTCTGAAAAAAATCAGCGAAAACAAACGATATATATCGATACAAATGTCGATACAGTGTTCCCTATCATTTAACCGCAAACCTCCCAAAACGACCGTCCCTTACCAGGACTCTTCACAAACGCAGCTCTTTAGAGGACGTTTGAAAAGCCGAAATGTGTCCCAGGCGATACCGATGAGGGCAGCCTCAGCCGTCCCAAATTCCGTAGATTTACACCGATTCAACGAGCAAACGCACCTGAGGCAACCCTTTTCAAACACCCTCTTAGAGAGACTTAACATCTCCGACTCTCGTTTGGGTGCCCTTTTGCCCTCCGCCCCCGACATCATCTCTCTAGCAAACTCACAGCAGCCCTCGATAGCGAATGAAGATGAGGATAGCGGCCCAGGATCCAAGGGCTACCTTAAGGGCGACCAGGATGTTTAGCACAGGAATGATGCCACCGCTGATTAGCGTGCCCACTTCGCCATGGGGTAGTTCTAAACCCACCAGGGTGATCACGGCGAGCACGATGAAAATGAGTACCGAGACTTTTTCCCAGGCGGCGGCTTGCCAGCGTTCGTAGAGGGTCTGCATCCACTCCGAGGAAGGCGCGGTGATGGCGATCAGACCGATGGCGGTACCCCCTGCAACGCCAGCGGCAAACCCACCTCCTGGACTAAGATGGCCCCGAATCGCCAGTTCGATGCTGACCAAGGCGGCAATGGTAGCCCCTAGACGGGCCAAAATGATGGACGGTTCATCGGTAAAGCGGTAGAAGGGGGCATTGGGCACTTCGTCTGCCAGCAGATATTTGGCCCCCATAATGGCAATGGTGAAAACGACCACTTCAAAGATGGTGTCGTAGAGGCGATTGCGAAAAATAATCCCCGATACAGCGTTGGGCACCCCGCTGTCGGCCACAATCGCTGCCACAATGTTCTCCTCGGCTAGGGGCGGTGAAGGATCTGGCAGCACAAGCATTTTAACGAACAGCAGTATGCCAGCCGTAAGGTAAATCCACTTCATCATTGGGGTTTCTCCGTCAGGGCGGCGAGAGGCGGCGAGGGTTGGGGTGGGTCAACGACGGGCATCGGCTGAAGTTGAACCAAGTTGGGGGGCAGTTCGGCGGTGAGGATGTCGTAGAGGCGGGGAACGCGCAGCGTCACTTGGGGTAAAACAGGGTGAGATGAGGTCGCTAGAGGGTCGTCTTCGGCCCCAGCAGGCATCTGGTAGATGCCGTGGACGGCTTTGTCCTGAAGTGCCTGGGCCAGGCTGTCACCATCGGGATAGGGAACCATCTCCAGGCGAAGGTGATGGGTCTTGATGACCTTGCGCAGGGGGCCGAGGAGATTCTGTAGGGTTGCTTCGGGTTGGACCATGGTGTCTACCACGCCCAGTCGCATCACCAGGGAGGAACGTACCGCCACCGCATAGAGGGTGATGGCCAACATGGTGCCGACTAGGGCTTCGGTGAGGGCAACATCGGCCCCGCCCAGAACTGCATAGACTAGGGCCGCCATCGCTCCCAGGATGCCGCGAATGACTAGGGCCTGGTAGGGGTTGGTTTGAATCACTACCATCAAGGCAGACAGGGGCAAGAGGGCCACAATGGCGTAGACGTAACTATCGATCATCGCTCGTCTCCGGCAAGGAACAGTAGGCCAGCACGTAGCCCAGCACCGTATTCCACAGGGCCAGGGTGATCAGCCCCAATACCAGCAGCGGCCATTCGCCAGGGATTTTCAGCAGTAGGCCAACCACAATGGCCATGGAACCCAGGGTATCGGCCACAGAAAGCCCGTGCAGTTTGAATAGCACTGACCTTGGTCCTAATAGCGGCCAAGTGCCCCAAAACCAAAACACCACCCCCAGGGTGATGCAGCTATAGCTCAGCAGATCTACCATCGTTCAAATCTATGGGTTTACTGACTTAGATATATTTTACTCTATATTATTGGCTATCTAAAACCTATCCCCTTGCAACATCTCTTGCTAGGGGAGAATGGCTATGGAGATGGAACCTGAGGGTAGAACTCCATAGCCGTCAATACCGCCGTCAGTGGGTAGCGGCAAAGTTC
>CAZWNR010000638.1:0-2174 GCA_964635665.1 uncultured bacterium
GGGCCGAACCCCTCTGGCAGGCATTGGAGCGGGTAATCCCCGACGTGCGCCAACGGGTGGAGGTAGAACTGGTGGGCACGCCCCTCACCCATGAGCGCTTTCTGCGGCGGCATCGCGGCAGCTATGGCCCCGCCATTTCGGTGCAGGATGGCCTAGTACCTAGCGGCAAAACGCCCTTGCCGGGGTTGCTCTGCACGGGGGATTGCACCTTCCCCGGCATTGGCCTACCCGCCGTGGCAGCAAGTGGCTGGATTGTGGCCAACGGCCTGGTTTCTGTGGGTCAGCAGCAACAGGTGCTCAAGGTGGCCCTGGGCTAGGGGCATGAAGGCCACGCACCCCTAAAATCTTGGTAATCACGCTGTTGTTTCCCCCTCTGTTTCAATGCCCTACACCCTCGACCAAATTAACCAGATGACCGAGGCCGAATTTGTCCAGGCCATCGGCCCCGCCTTTGAAGACACGCCCCAGATTGCCGCCCAGGTATGGCCCCAACGGCCCTTTGCTTCCGTGGCAGACCTGCACCACAGCATGGTGGCCCTGGTACGGCGCATGACCGATGGGGAGAAAATCACCCTCATTCAAGCCCACCCCGATCTGGGAACTCGGGTGGCCATGGCCGAGGCCTCCGTGGCGGAGCAAAGTCAGGCGGGCCTCACCCAGCTTACGGCGGCGGAGTATGAGCGCTTTCAAACCCTGAACCAGCGCTATAAAGAGCGGTTTGGCTTCCCCTACATCCTGGCCGTCGCCGGACACACCAAAGCCTCGATTCTGGACAACTTTACCCAACGCCTCGACAACGACCCCGCCACCGAGAAGGCCACGGCTCTCAGCCAAATCGAGACCATTGCAGGGCTGCGGCTAGCCAGTTGGATTGAAGAATAGGGGGTAAGCCATCAGGATCGAGGATCCCATCGGCCCATCCAAGCTGGTCTACAGCCACACCTTACCCGTAGGCGAATTTTGAAGCCATGTCCGAAACTCTTGCTGCTCCGACCGTGGTAAGTCCTCCAGGGCTTCCAGGGATCGAGCGGCGAAGGTGGTGTTGCCAAAGAAATTTTTGCCCATGCGATAGGTGGCCTCTAGCAGGCGGTGTAGGTGGTGATCCGCCCAGGGAGGCAAGGGAGACATGGCCAAGGGATCCACGGTCAGCAATTGCTTAACCGCTTGAGGCGTGCTCGTTTTGGGAAATTTCCACTGGGTGAACACGGTGCTAATTTCAGTCTCAAACTGGCGCGCTTGCTTTGGCCCCAGCAGGTCTTCTACATCCATGTACAAGACCTGCACCAGCAGCAGGCAAGACTTGATGTAAATCGGGTTCGCTGCGGCAACGCCGCCCCCGGCATCCCCATGGCCGTCGTCGGCATCGAGCTGATCTAGCCGAATTTTGCCCCAAATGCTAAAGCGCTCCGGTTCTTCCAGCAGCACACAGGCCTTGCCCCGGTTATCGGTCAAATCTCGCCACAGGGAACGGGCGTCCTCCTCCTGGGCAGCGGTAAACACACTCAGCAACCGAAAGGTCTGCCCTTGGTAGGTCAGAATGGGAATTTGCTGATCTTTACTGGGATGTTGCATGGTTTTAATGTCAACATCCTGCCGCTTGAGGATAAACATATCGTGGCCTGCTGATGTCTGGCGGAACAGAAAGACCTTGCAGTAGGCGGCGGTAGATTGCAGCACAAAGCCCCGAAAGCTTTGCCACTGCCAAGGGCCCACCCTGAATACTGCCCTAGGGCTGTTGAAGAAGGTCGTACAAATAGGGATGACCTATTGTAGCGGCCTCTAGCTCGATAGCATCACTCCCTGAGGCGTCGGTGCCCCTGGGTCTATAGTTAGGCTACCCCAACCACTGGATAAGCCTACAATTTTGGCGGTTTCTGGACGTCCTCGCTTAAAATAAGTGATCATGACCCCATGTCCCCAGGGGCCATTAGCTCAGCGGATAGAGCAACCGCCTTCTAAGCGGTCGGTCGCTGGTTCGATCCCAGCATGGCCCGTTACGAGTAAAGCCCTTACGCAGCAATGCTTTCAGCTGTTTCAAGTCTGCCACCTTAGTGAGACTAGCGGCATTCGGTGCATCGGCTGTGCTCAAATTGCCCCCAAGTTATGGCTCAAATCATGACGACGGTGAACGATCTCACCTCGATCCAGCTCGTTTAGACACGGCAGGGGAGTCC
>CAZWNR010000639.1:0-2164 GCA_964635665.1 uncultured bacterium
TCTTTGGCATTGATACCCGCGCCCTCACCCGCCGCCTACGCACCACCGGAGCCATGAACGGGGCCATCTCCACGGAAATTCTAGACCCCCAGGAACTGCTGCGTCAGTTGCAGGATGCTCCCTCCATGGCGGGGCTGAACCTAGTGGATCAGGTGACCACCCACGAGGTCTATGAATGGACGGAGTGCACCCCCACCGCCTGGGACTACAGCACAGGCGATCCGGTTACTGACCAAGAACCGCTGACCGTGGTGGCGGTGGATTTTGGCGTGAAGCGCAATATTTTACGGCGGCTAGCCACCTACGGCTGCCGGGTGATTGTGGTACCCGCTAGCAGCAGCGCCGAGCAAATCATGGGCTACCAGCCCGACGGCATTTTCCTATCCAACGGCCCCGGAGATCCGGCGGCGGTAACCTACGCTCCAGAACTGGTGCAGGCCCTGTTGAACTACCAACTGCCCACCTTTGGCATCTGCATGGGCCACCAAATTCTGGGTCTGTCCCTGGGGGCCTCTACCTTTAAGCTCAAGTTTGGCCACCGGGGGCTAAACCAACCCTGCGGTCTAGAGCGTCAGGTGGAAATCACCAGCCAAAACCACGGCTTTGCCATCGATGCCGACTCTATCCCTGAGGATGAAGTTGCGGTCACCCACCTCAACCTCAACGACCAAACCGTAGCGGGATTGGCCCACAAAACCCTGCCGATTTTCTCCGTGCAGTATCACCCCGAAGCTAGCCCCGGCCCCCACGATGCCGACTATCTCTTTTCCAAATTTGTGCAAACGATGCGGGACTATCGCCAACAATACCAGCCCGCCTAGACGCACACTACTGCCCTAGGGCGGGGCGATTCCCTTGGTATCGAGTCCAAACCCAGGGAATCGCCACTGACGGATTAGCCCCCTAGAGACGGCCGACTTCCTTATCTAGGGAAGCTCACCCAGGGGTGAGGGAATCTGCCCCTTGCAGACCGGCCTATCCTAGCCTATATTTAACTGTCGAATCGGAGCACCCTAGGAGGTTTCCCATCGCTGAATCTCTAACCCTGACCGTAAGTTTACGAGGCACCCGCGATGTCAGGGGAACCTATCAACTGTTTCGCCTCATCGGACAGCTAGACGCCTTCTCGGAACCGGCATTTCGTAAGGTGTTGACCAAATATGTCGAGACTGGCCCAGCCAATATCATCCTCGACCTAGCCGCCATCGATTTTGTCGATAGCTCTGGGTTAGGAGCCCTCGTGCAACTGGTGAAGAAAGCCACCGGTGTCGGGGGGTCGGTTCAGGTGGTCACTAATCCCCGTGTCACCCAAACCGTTAAGCTGGTGCGCCTAGAGAAGTTTCTGTCGCTCCAGCCCTCGGTGGAAGAGGCCATCGCCAACCTCGAGCCGTCTGCGGGTGAATAGGCTACCCCCACGGAGAACCGGCCTTGGCTAACTCCGACTTGCCGGATGTCTCACCCCCAGGGCCATGGTTAGAATCGTGGCTGTGGGGAACCAATCGGCTGGACTGGCTCCTGAGCTTTAGGAGCGTAGTGCTGTCGGCGGATCTCCCCAGAGTCACCTTGGCAATGGCAGAGGATCTGATGGCCGATCCCATTGCCATGCAATCAATGATGCCCAACCCCATGGCCAAGTCAGGAGATCAAGATAGTCGGTTGCCGCCCGCCCAGGTGCGTGGCTTGTCTCCCATCTCCCTGGCCTACATGGGAGATGCGGTTTACGAGCTTTACGTTCGTAGTCAATTTTTGTTGCCGCCAAAACGCATTCAGGATTACCATAACCGGGTTGTAGAACAGGTCAAGGCCGAACAACAGGCCTACTGGGCCGAACAACTCGCCCCTCACCTCACCGTGACCGAGCAAGATGTGTTTCGCTGGGGACGCAATGCCTCTCCACGGGGGCCAAAGCGGGTAGATGGAGCCATTTACCAACAGGCCACGGGCCTAGAAACCCTGATCGGCTACCTCTACCTAACCGATCCCGACCGCCTAGCCGAACTCTTGGGCTATCTCAACATTGGCAATTAATTCCATAACTCGATTTTCCTGTAGTTATTGTAAATAATCGCCCAAACCCCGATTGTCGGCCCCACAATAGCAGTATTTGCTTCAGGCTCATCCTTCCTGCGTCTACGCCTCGGTTGTCCCATCGCTGGAAAGGCGG
>CAZWNR010000640.1:0-2161 GCA_964635665.1 uncultured bacterium
ATCGTCCACGGCATCGGGTCTGGCACATGCAAACTTTGCCCCTTTGGTAATGAGCAACAGGCCCACCGTCATCCCTAGGGCTAGCCCCGCCGCTAAACCTGCAATGGTCAGCAGCAGCGAGCGCCAGAATTTGTTTTCCTTGCGGTTGAGGAAATAGACCGCCGCCCCCAGGGCGACCGCCAACGACAGGGACGGGGCCGCAAACCCCAACAGGGCCAGTCCCGCAAAGGTAATGGCGGGCCAGAGAATGTCATCGCGGCTGGGAGTATCCACTAGGCCAGAAAGCCAATCGGGTCGGGGGATAGAGGGGGGAGCCTTGGTCGCTGGAGCGGGTTCTGGGGTGTTTTCCGCAAACCGGATGCGGTCGGGCACTTTAATTTTGCCCTCCTGGCGCAGCCGCAGCCGCTCCATCAGGATGGCATCGTAGGCCGCTTCGATATTGGCCTTTTGCTGCGGTTCATCGCCGCAGGCTTCAATCAGGCGATCTCTAGCCGCCTGAATTTCCTCGAAGGTGGACGCTTCGGTTAGCCCTAGTAGTTCGTAGGAATTTTGATCACTCATCGGCAACACTCCGAGATCCCCAGGGTCGGTCATGGGTTTGGCCCAACAGAATGGCTTTACTTTACCAAGTTGGTGGACACTTTCATTTCCAGTGTACATACCGATCTCGAAAATTAAAAAAATGACCTCATCTGTCTCAAGATGGGGCCTTGGCTTGGGGCCACCAAGGGTAATGGGGGGGCAGATAGAGACCCGGGGACGGCAGATCCCCCCTCTCCGCAAAGGCCTAAAGCCCTGCTATGCTTAAGCCCTAACCGCCTCAGGGGCCTTGGCCAGAGTCCCCATGGCCGGGGAATAGGTTAATTTAATGCGGTGATCTTAAGGACGAGTTGTTGTGCGTCTCAGTCTCCTTTTTCCTACGGTTTCTCTGATGGTGGCCCCCCTGGGTTTGCTGTCGGCGTTGCTCGGTATGGGGGAATCTCAGCCCCTTCAGCCCACGGGGTTCCAGAGCCAAGCACTGGTGGCGGAATGGCGGTCGCCCTGGGTGGTGGGGCTGGCCCCAGACCCCGCTATCGATCAAATTTTGGCCCGATACCTAGCCGGGCTGGAGCGTCAGGGCTGGTCGATTCCAGATCAGGGCATTTGGATCCACGCAGGGGGCAGTGCCGTAGCCCAACACCAGGGCCAGGTGCCTATGTCAGCGGCTTCCTTGACCAAGCTGGCCACCACCCTAGCGGCCCTGAAAAACTGGCCGTTGGATCACCGCTTCGACACCCTAGTGGGAATGCAGGGTCGCCTGGAAAATGGCATTCTGCAAGGGGATTTGGTGGTGCAGGGCAGCGGCGATCCGTTGTTTGTGTGGGAGGAGGGCATTGTGCTGGCCAACCATCTCCAGTCCCTAGGGGTACAGCAGGTGACGGGGGATTTGGTGATTGTCGATGCCTTCACCATGAACTTTGCCGAGGATCCCACTGAATCGGCGGAAAACCTGAAGCGGGTGATGCACACCGACACCTGGAATAACGAAATTCGATCCGCCTACCGCAACCTGGAGGCCAACACTGTCCAGCCCAGCCTCGCCATTGAGGGCACCGTCCGTCGCATCCCCGCCTCTGCCCTACCCGCCGAAACCACCTGGCTGGTACGCCACCAATCCCTGCCCCTGGTGGCCATCCTCAAGGCCATGAATATCTACAGCAACAACGTGATGTCGGAACAGATGGCGGCCCTAGTGGGTGGGGCCAGGGTGGTGACGGAAACCGCCTCGGTGATGGCCGATCTGCCGCCGGGGGAACTGAGTCTGGTCAATGGGTCAGGTTTGGGCGTAGACAACAAGATGTCGGCCCGCGCCGCCGTAGCCATGACCCTGGCCCTTCAGCGAGAGATGGAACGCCAAGGCTACTCTGTTGCCGATGTGTTGCCCGTAGCCGGAGAGGATGTGGGTACCCTAATTGACCGTCGCCTGCCCGCCACCGCCGCCGTCAAAACAGGCACCTTGGCCGAGGTCAGCGCCCTAGCTGGTATGGTACCCACCGCCAGCAAAGGCCCGGTGTGGTTCGCCATCATCAACCGAGGCTGGGATATCCCCGACCTACGGGTGCAGCAGGATCAGTTAGTTCAGGCCATCCAGGCCCACTGGGGCGTGGCCACCGTACCCGCC
>CAZWNR010000641.1:0-2157 GCA_964635665.1 uncultured bacterium
GAGGAGTGCGTCCCGCAGGCCCTCTCGCAACTGCATCTCCAGGCCCACCCGCTGGCAGAGGGGTTTGGCCGTTACTACTGCTCGCCGCAGGGGGCTAACGTAGGCCGCTGCCCATGGCAGTGTGGCATAGGTTTCGGCAAATTCTTCGGCCATGGCCACCCCCTCTGGGGTGAGGCCAGGGTCATTTTCTGGCGTACCGCAGTAGCCTCCGGTGAGGCTGTAGGCCGTCTGACCATGCCGTAAAAAGTAGAGAAATACGCCCATAGGTGCCCAGCCGCAACACAGAAGGCCACCGCCCTCGCCGTCCTGTTTCTACTCTAACCTACCGATGGTAGGGAATCGTAGCGCACCCTTCGCCCTGGAACTAATCCCAGATCTACAAAACGACCCTAGGAAACGACTGGGTCTGTGCGGAGGGGGTTACCGTTGGCCCTACCCTTTCCGGATGTTGCGAGGCTAGATGTTGCGAAGCCAAACGTTTGCTTGACAAGCCTTCGGTGGGTCGATAGGGTTTACCATGCTTGCCCAGAGAGACCTCATTGAAAAGGGACGGCCCGGATCCAATCGGGGGGTGCCCGATTCAGGTCAGCAAGGCTTTGCGGTTGTCCGTTCCATCCCCACCCAGGGTAGAGGTCGCCATGTTTTCGTTGTTTACCCAGTTTGACTATCTGCTGCGGGAAACCCTGCTGGGCCTACGACGGGGCGGCTGGATGAACTGGGCCGCCATTAGCACCATCACGGTGCTGCTGTTTTTGTTTGGGGTGAGCTTGCAATCCACCTGGCAGCTAGAGCGGCTGTTGAACCAGTTTGGTAGCCAGCTTGAGGTGTCGGCCTATCTACAAAGCGGCTTCCAGGCTAGCGAGATGCGGGCCGCTGTGGCCACCATTCCCAATGTGGTGGAGGTTACCCCCATTACTAAGGAGGAGTCCTGGGCCAAGCTGGTTAAGGATTTGGGCGTTTCTGACATCGAGGGAGCCACCTCCCAACTGAAGGGCAACCCCCTGGTGGACGAGCTGAAGGTGAAGGCTAGGGATTCCGAAGCGGTGCCCGCCATTGCCGAGCAGCTTCAGCGCATGGAGGGTGTGGACGAGGTGCGCTACGTAGACGAAGCCGTCACCCGTTTGGCCCAGTTGAATGATGGCTTGCAGTGGACGAGCGCCATTGTAATTACCGTTCTAACCTTCACCGCCACCGCCGTTATCACCACCACCATTCGCCTGATTGTGTTGGCCCGCCGCCGCGAGATCGAGGTGATGCAATTGGTGGGAGCGACCCGCGCCTGGATTTACCTGCCCTTCATTCTGCAAGGGGCAGCCTTTGGTATTGCCGGGGCTGGCGTGGCCTGGGGGCTGCTGTTCACCATTCAAACCCTACTGACCGAGGTGGCCGAGCAACAGGCTGACTTCATTCAGTTTTTGGCCCAGGGCCTCAGCCTCAATTCTCAACAAATGACTATCTTGGCCGCCGCCCTAATGGGGTTGGGGGTGCTGGTGGGGCTGATGGGTAGCCTGCTGGCGGTGCGCAAGTTCTCCCTCCGCTAAGCCTTTGGGGCCGGAATACTCCGAATCAAGGCCTAATCGGCTATCTCCAATTCCTGGGTGGTGCATTGCGACTGATATCGGGAGCTTATCTACCGTCAGGTCTAGAGGGCTCCGCGAATGCACCCTACGTTTTGGCGGCTTTGAGCCTCACGACCGATGGATGACCCTGGTAAGGATCAGAGCCTGGGGAGGGCGAGGAGACCTCGGCCCCTACCGTGGCGGCGCTCACCCCACCACGAGGTGCACGGCATCGCCTACGCGCAGTCCTAATTCAGCTTGGGCGTTGCCTTGGTTGACGGCCACTTCTAAAAAGCCGTGACTGCCGATTAGGGCCAGGGGCGAACCGGGGACCACATCGTTGTAGGTGGTGACGCTAGGGAGGTCAATATCGTTGCAGGCCAGATGCCAGGGGCCATCCGCGAGACGGTCGGCGGTGAGGGTGGTGACGGCGTTGCCAAAGTGATCGATGTACTGAATTCGCCCCTCTAGGCCTTGTTCCGTCTGGGTGAGGGGTGGCAAGGTGAGGCGCACCAGAGAATCTGCGGCCATAGGAGTCCCCAAGGTGGACAGGGGCACACCATTGGCGAGGTGAGCGGCCACGGGCGCAAAAATATCC
>CAZWNR010000642.1:0-2148 GCA_964635665.1 uncultured bacterium
CGACACCACCATGGGCTTTACCCCCCTGGATGGGCTGATGATGGGCAGCCGCTCCGGTAGTGTCGATCCCGGCATTCTCATTCACCTGATCCGCCAGGAAGGCTACAGCGGCGACCGTCTTGACCAACTACTGAATAAAGAATCTGGCCTCAAGGGCATTTCCGGCCTATCCAACGACCTGCGCCTAGTGATCGACGCCATGGAACAGGGCAACCCACGGGCCAAACTCGCCGTTGAGATGTTCCTCCACCGCCTACGCCGCGAAATCGGCGCTATGCTGGCCAGCCTCGGCGGGTTGGATGCCCTTGTCTTTACCGCTGGCATTGGCGAAAATAGCGCCCTAGTTTGGCAAAAAACCTGCGAACCCTTCGCCTTCCTGGGTCTCAAGCTTCAGGATACCCTGGGACGCTCCGCCGCCGACCAAGACATCAGTACCCCAGACTCCAGCGTCCGCGTTCTCGTCATCCACACCCAAGAAGAATGGGCCATCGCCCAAGCCTGCCTCACCCTCATCTGATACCACTATCCATCCGTACGGGCGCACCGCTGTGCGCCCCAACTGTGCGCCAGGTTGTCCATTCCCTACTGCCCCGACAACACCATCTGCGTAATCAACGGCCCAAAGGCCTGTAACGCCGCTGGCAGAACCGCCACCGTTGCCGCCGCCACGATGATGGTGGTGGCAATGCGCAAGAGCTTATCCGAGGCCTGTTCGTAGGTATCGAACTTGTAGTCCAGCTTTTCTAATCGCTGGTCAAACTGGTCAAGCCGTTTATCAACCTGCTCGAACCGTTGGTCAACCTGCTCGAACCGTCTATCAACATCGGCCTTAAAGGATTGAAGTTCACCTTTGAAGGTCTGGAGTTCGGTCAGAACATCGGCAATGGTGGGTTCTCTGGACGGTTGAGCTTGCATGGGTCTGTGTTTAGGCGATACACACCTAAATCTTAACGGATAGCTAAAGGCCCCAACGTCTTCACCGTAGACGAACAAAGGGTTGGGCCGCTTGAACGGCATCGCAATCGCCCACAAAAGGAGCACCCTCGCAGCACCACTCTTGGATCAAACATCAGTTGCAAAATTTGGGGCAACTTTATATTGTTAGGGGCGTCTAATCGCGCAGGTTTTATTCTTCTTTGGTCGGTGATTTGCCATGGCCCTTTCTCTGTTGCAACGGGTTACCTCCGCTGGGCTGTCCGCTGGTTTGGTGATAGTTCTCGCTGGAATGGGCGATGGTGGTTGGCGTTCGGCCCTGGCTCAGACGACTCCGGCCCCAAACCCAGCGGCGGCGGAAATGGCCCTGAACCAAGGCTTGATGCTGATTCAGCAGGGGCAGGCTGACCAAGCCCAAGCACAGTTTCAGCAGGCCGTTGCTCTGGATCCCAACCTGGCGGCTGCCCACTATAACTTGGGACTCTTGTTGCGCCAGCGGGGGCAGTTGCAGGAGGCCGCTTCGGCGTTTTGGCAGGCGGTGCGGGCGGATCCTCAGTTCGCCATGGCCTATGCCAACCTGGGTGGTGCCCTAATTGAAGGGGGCAACTTGGATCAGGCGGAGGCCTATCTGCGCCGTGCCCTGCAAATTCAGCCGGATTTGGGCAACGCCCACTACAACCTAGGCATGGTGCTCCAGGGGCAGGGCCGTTTGGATGAAGCCCTCGCCGCCTTTACCTTGGCAGGGCAGTACAGCCCCCAGGCCCCAGAGTCCCACTTTCAGCGGGGTATTATTTACCTGCAACGGCAGCAATTTGGCGAGGCCGAAGCCGCCCTAGGGCAAGCCCTCGTCATTCAGCCCCAGTATCCTCAGGCCCACTACAATCTGGGTTTGGCGCGGTTTAACCAGGGCCAGGTCGAGTCAGCGTTGGAGTCCTTTCGGCGGGCCACCCAAATTAATGGCAGCTACGCCGATGCCTACTACAGTGCAGGGTTGGCCTTCACCCAACTCGGTCGCTACGAAGAGGCGCGGGCCGTATTGGAGTATGCCAAAAACCTCTATATCACCATGGGCAATCCCGACTGGGCTGCCAAGGCCCAAAATCTCCTAGGGCGCTTACCGAATTAGACAAGTTTTGCCGATCACAACCATCTTTGCAAACGGGTTCCTGATTTAGGACAAAGCCCCCCGTACGGGCGCACCGCAGTGCGCCCCAA
>CAZWNR010000643.1:0-2141 GCA_964635665.1 uncultured bacterium
TATTTATGTTTCCAGTTTTAGAATCATAATACGTATCTTTTTCATAGTTAAACTGAGCTACGCACTCAACCGCCTCGGATGAATCGGAGATGACATGGTTATTGGTCATCAGGTGGCTACCACCGACTAGAAAGCCTGTGCCAATGGGGATCGGATTAATCTGAGCAAGTTGCCGTTCATTGACACTTCGCAGCGCTTTAAGAGGATGATCCTCTCCCGGTTTGTAGTCATCTCGCTTCTTGAAAATTTCGTCAGCGATTTGTTGAGGAATAGTTAGGACTTCCGTAATGACCGCTTCAGTACTATAGGTTGATCGGTTATAGGGTTCCTCTAAGGTATCAATTAGGTTGCCGATACTTTCTATGGAGAAGTAACGGGCAATACGGCAAATGGCTCGACTCTTATCCGCTCCAACTTCTAAGGCCGCAAGGGGTAGAAAATCTGATTCATCTCCAGCAACGCTCAATTGTCTTGCAGAGCGTCTGCGGAAGCGATCCTGAACAATATCTAAAATCAGATCTAGGTTTTCTCTCTCTACGTTGATATCGATCTCATCATCATCAGATAATCCTGTACCTGAGACTCTAATCCATTTGGCTAATCCCGTCCTTCGACCTTTCTTTTTCTTACCAAGATTGCCTTGAAAGTACCAATATTCTTGAAATAATTGATGACCAAACTGCTTCACCTGATAACCAGAGGAAAACCGTTGCATGGCAACACCCATATCAAGAAGTATCAAAAACAACCAGGATTTAGTCGGTAGTCTAATTGGTATCGCTGCACACCTGAAAGCAGTAAGACAGCTACTTTTAATCCCGTTTTGGCAGGCTATCAGTCCGGCTTAGATGAGGCTTAAAAAATCAATATTTCTTAAGATTGAAGGGATGGCTTGAATATTTGGGGGTTGCGTGGTTAATTAAGGCAACTCAACCTATTCGGTGTGTTTGAGGGGGCATGGCGTGACGAGTCTGAGACCATCTCAGTTGACCCAAGACATTCGAGGCCAGCGATTCGATCAGGCCGTTCTACCCCAAGATTTGCAGGGGGCCATTGCGGGTCAGAAGTTGTGGCATAAAGGGCTATTGTTAGCGGCCATGGCGGTCGGCTGCGGCATGATCAGCGTTTTGGTCGCCGTGCTAAGTGCCGCCATTGGACTAGAACTGATCGGTCTAGGCCGCTTTGCCGACACATTTGTTGAATGCCTCGCCATCACTGTAGTGGTGGTAATTAGCTTACTGGTGACTACCTACTACCGTTGGGACGCCGCTTTGGGAGTGGGTTTGCTGACCCTGGTAGTGGCCATTGTTTTGCAAGGCACCCTGGGGCAGGCGGGGATCCTTTCCATAGAGAATAATCGGTCTTTTTTCATTTCTACCGCTCTTACCGTTTTGGCCATCAGCACCGTTTACGCCCTTGCCTTTGGCCTCTCTCGCTGGGCCTTGGCGGTGACGGATATTTTGTTTCTTCGGGCCATGCGGTTCAAGCTGGGCATCTTCGCCATGGTGGCGTTGGGGGCGGTTGTGGGATCAGTCGAAGGTAGCCATTACGATCCCTACGAACTGGGAGAGACTCCCGCTGCTACGGCCACAGAGACCCTCTTTGCACGGATATTTGGCATCACCTTTACCCTGGCGGTGACGCTGCTAGCCTGGGCTACCAACCGCCGCCACCGCACCCCCTGGCGCTATCCCGACCGGGTGCGCGATTGGGCCTTGGCCTGGGGATCGGTGGGGGGCACTTCGTTCCATAACCTCGACCTCAACCAAGTGAACTTGGCTGGGGCAACCCTAGCAAATACCGATTTACGGGGGCGTTCCCTCTACCGCACCTGCTTTCGTCAGGCTCAGCGGCTAGAACGCGCCCGCACCGATAGCCGTTACCTCGATCTGGATAACCCCAAGGTGCAGCATCTCCTTACCCAAGGCACCAGCCCAGATAAGGATTTTCGGGGGCTAAATTTGCAGGGCATTAACCTGCGTGCCACGGAGGACTGCCCTCCCGCCGACCTGCAAGAGATTGACTTTTCGGGGGCGAACCTCATGGGGGCCGACCTGCGCGGGGCCAACCTAACGGGCAGCAACTTGGCCCAGGCTAACCTAGTCAACGCCGATCTATCCGGGGCTACCCTCACGGATGTC
>CAZWNR010000644.1:0-2135 GCA_964635665.1 uncultured bacterium
GACCTGGGGAGAGAGAGCCGTCATGGTCGTCCCTTGGGTGCATACTCTAGTTTAGTACCTCTGAACCTAACGGTCTGCATGAACGCTACCTCCGATATTGTGCAAAAGCTGTGGAACCTGTGCCACGTCCTGCGGGATGACGGCATTAGCTATCTGCAATACGTCACCGAGCTAACCTACCTGCTGTTCCTCAAGATGATGCAGGAAACGGGTACTGAAGATCAGTTGCCAGAAGGTCTACGCTGGGACGACCTTAATACAGTGACGGAACCAGAACTGCTCAAGTTTTATAAGAAGCTACTCAGCGACTTGGGTGACAAGGCATCTAAAAATCGGGTGAGGTTTATTTTTGCCAATGCCCAAACGGCGATTAAGCATCCTCGCATCCTCAAGAAGCTGGTGACCAGCATTGACGGGCTGGACTGGTACTCGGCCAAGGAAGAGGGGCTGGGCGACCTGTACGAGGGGCTGCTGCAAAAGAACGCCGAAGAGAAAAAGTCTGGGGCGGGGCAATACTTTACCCCCAGGGCGCTGATCGACTGCATGGTGGCGCTGATGCAGCCCCAGCCGGGGGAGCTGATCCAAGACCCAGCAGCGGGGACGGGGGGCTTCTTGATTGCCGCCGACCGCTACATCAAGACCCACACCGACGGCCACTTCACTCTCTCGGAGGCGGAGCAGTCGTTTCAGATTCACCAGGCTTTCTACGGTATGGAGCTGGTGCAGGATGCCCACCGCCTATTGCTGATGAACCTGATGCTCCACGGCATTGAGAGCGCTGTCACCCTAGGGGATACCCTATCGCCGGAGGGCACCCGCCTGCCCAAGGCCGACCTGGTGCTGACCAATCCACCCTTCGGCACCAAAAAAGGCGGCGGCAGTCCCACGCGGGAGGACTTCACCTACGCCACCTCGAACAAGCAGTTGGCCTTTTTGCAGCACATCTTCCGAGGGCTAAAGCCGGGGGGACGGGCGGCGGTGGTGTTGCCGGATAATGTGCTGTTTGAGGCGGGCCAAGGCCAGAGCATTCGCGCCGACCTGATGGAGAAGTGCCACCTGCACACCATTTTGCGACTGCCCACCGGGATTTTCTATGCCCAGGGGGTAAAAACCAATGTGCTGTTTTTTCAGCGGGGCACCACCGAAAAGGGCAACACCCAAAATGTGTGGGTCTATGACCTGCGGACGAATATGCCCAGCTTTGGCAAGCGCACGCCGCTAACCTTTGATCACTTTGCCGACTTCATCACCTGCTATGGCGATGACCCCAACGGCACCGCCCCCCGCACTGATCAGGGAGAAGAAGGCCGCTGGCGTTGCTTTAGCCGCGAGTTTATTACCCAGCGGGGCGAGAACCTGGATATTTCTTGGCTGCGGGATGAGAGCCTGCAATCTGCCGACGACCTGCCAGCGCCGGAGGAAATTGCAGCGGCGATAATGGAGAAGCTACAGATCGCCATGACTGAGATGGAAGCCCTGACGGCCCTACTGGATGACTAAGCCCATGACCTATTCTGCGGCTGAGCTAACCGCCCTGGGGGTAACGCTGCCCCCTACTCAGACTGACCTACCCTACGACGATGGAGCACCGATGGAGAGCCAGCGCCACCAGCTACAGATGGAGCTGCTTTTGGATGGGTTGCGCCGTTGGCTGGAGGGGCGGGAAGATGGCTTTGCGGGAGGCAATATGTTTGTCTACTACAGTCTGGCCCAGGTGCGAAACCGCGACTTTAAGGGGCCAGATGTGTTTGTAGCGCTGGGGGTGCCCAAGGGCGAGCGGCGTAGTTGGGTGTGCTGGGAAGAGGACAAAACCCCCGATGTGGTGATTGAACTGCTGTCTGAAAGTACGATTGCCGCTGACAAGGGCGAGAAAAAGCAGATCTACCAAGACCGTATGCATGTGCCCGAATATTTTTGGTATGACCCGTTTAACCCCACCGACTGGGACGGGTTTCAGCTTGTGCGAGGCACCTACCAACCGATTGCCGCCGATGGCCAGGGGCGGCGCATGAGCGAGCTGCTGGGGCTGTTGTTGGTGCCCGTGGTGGATACCTATAAAGGGGTTGAGGCGACCTGGCTGCGGTGGGCTACATCTGAAGGAGATCTGCTACCCACGGAGGCAGAACGGGCCGAGC
>CAZWNR010000645.1:0-2128 GCA_964635665.1 uncultured bacterium
CAGGCTGATGCCCTGCAACCAGTCCGATAATCCTCCGGCCTGGAGGGGGTCAAACCGTTCGTAGGTGGCGGTGTTGGGGTTGTCGCCGCTAAACCCGGCGAACCGATAGCTGAGGCTGGGTCGCCAGGGCACCGTTTCGGCAGTGTAACCTAGCCAAAGGGATCCACCCTGGGCGGACATGGAGCGCTGGCTGCTGAATTGGTAGGCGTATTCCCCTTCGGCCCACAGCCCCGGTACGCCAAAGAGGGTGGACTGTCGGATACGGGGGTTGATGACCTGCAAACCGTCGCGGGTAAAGCGATCACCGTTGGGCAACAGGTAGGCCCGGTTGGATTGGGGCACGGTGATGTAGGACAGCACCGCCTCTAGCCCCTGGTTGTTGTGGTAGGCGAGGCTGGTGCCGAGGTATTGGGTGCCGCTGTCGGCGATGGGCAGTTCGTCGGGTTCTAAAAAGAAGCCTTGCAGCCGAAAATCCCCCCAGCGCAGGTTGGCCAAAACGGTCATATCGTAGGCGGTGCGAGGGTTAGAGTAGCTGGCTCCTCGCTCTAGGGCATTGGCCGAACCGCTGAACTGGGAAAACAAAAAACCCTGGTTCAACTGAAAAATCTGCCGTCCCACCGATAGGTTGAAGCTCAGAGGACGGCCCGGTTCCGCCAACAGCACCCCACCATAGAGGTCTTCCACGGCACCGTAGAAGCGGTTGTCGGTGCGGAAAATGTCCGGTTGCAGGGTGCCGGATAGGGTGTAGGAGGCCGCGCCATAGAGGTAGGCAGGGCTGTCTCCCAGTTGGGTAATGCCCGCGAGTCCGGGTTCCAGATAGGCCTCTCCCCAGGCCACCGTGCCCGTGGGGCGGTAGGGGCCTGCCACAAGATCGTCCGCCGCGCCAAACCAGGGGTTGGTGTCGCTGAATACCCCCAGCCCACCGTTTAGGACGAATTTCACCAGGGTGCGATCATCCTGGTACAGGGTGGGAAAATCCTGAAAATTGCCGCTCGCCAGAATCCCGGTGGGCGGGGGCACCGTAATCTCGGTGTTCTCCGGTTGTAGCGTAATCAGCAGGGCTAAAATGACGGCCCGCCCCGGACGACTCGACTCATACAGCCGATATTCCGCCCCCTGCACAAAGGGGAGTTGCTGCACCTGGCGCAAGCTCTGATCGGCAAATAGGGCACTAAAGTTTGACCCTACCCGTAACCCAAAGGTCTCGGCAATTTGTTCCTGCAAAGCAGCGTCCTGCTCTGGATCGCCCGTGGGGTTGCGGAGGTAAACATACACCTGATCTAGGGGTAAGCCTTCACCAAATTGAGGCGGAATCCGCAGCCCCACATTGGGATCGACGAGACTCATGGGATCGGGCAGGGGTTCAGTTTCGTCGATTAGGGGGATGGTTTCGGAAACCCCTGCGTCCACTGTTGGCAAAGCGAGGGCTGGAATCGCTGAGATCCAACCCATTGTTGCTAACCCAAGGGCCATTGGCACAGAACCAAAACGGGACATGAAAAAACAAGCCTCCCTAGCGGGCTAAACCCAAGTGTGAAATTCTCCCTAGCCCACCCTACGGGAAGCAAGCTACACCCTAAATCCCTCTCCCAAATGGGGCTACTGCTTATACGCAGCTTATCTCTAGCCCTAGAAACCTAGGATGGCCCCTAGCTTCCCCTAATCTAGGAGAAGCCCTATACCCCAATCCTCTTGAGAGGATTTCTGCTTTGAGCCTTGGACTTTGAGTCCTGGGCTCCCCGTCCACCCCCACCAGGGAGTGAACGCCCTGGCTGATCGTGAAAGTCTGCTGAAGCAGACTGAAGACGGTTTGGGGAGAGACTTATGGATAAATATCTCCCCTTTCCTCCTTAGGAAAGGGGCTGGGACTAGAGCTAAATTAATCGTCGCTGGTGGGCATTTTGCTCTTGTAGGAACCGCCGCCATCGACGCGCAATTCAATCCCCGTTACCCAACTGGCGGCAGGGGAAATTAGATAGTTAAAGGCGTGGGCAATGTCGCGAGGTAAGCCGCGTCGTTTCATTACAAAGGCATCGGCCAAGCGCTTCAGCATGGCTTCGTCGTAGCCCGCATCTAGGGTGGCGGCACCGTTGTCTACGGAACCAATCACGATGGTGTTGCAGCGTAC
>CAZWNR010000646.1:0-2121 GCA_964635665.1 uncultured bacterium
CTCCTGGGCTAGCGCCGCCCCCCCTGTGGGTACTCCGGCGAAGGCAAGGTGGCCGCAACTTCGAGGCATTGAGGCGGTTGAGCAGGCAGCCTAGGCGTCAACACTAAAGAAAGGCAACACTAAAGAAAACCGTAGGGATTTCGCTAAACCGCCACCGCGCCCTTTACCCTCGTAGGTGTCATGTTCTCCCTCATCAGAACATGATTGGTCATTGATGCCCCCAGGCACGGCTTTGGTTGCCATGACGCTCTCTTACGGCCCAGATCAACTTCTCTCCCGTTTCTCAACAGCGGGTCATTTCGCTATGGGAATGCCCTCCGACCTTCCCGCGCTCCCTCCGTTCCAGCGTGACGCGGCCCACCGTGGGGTGGCCGAGGCCATGCGAGTAACGGGCACCGTGCAAGGGGTAGGATTTCGGCCCACGGTCTATCGGCTAGCGGTGGCCCTAGGACTGCGCGGCCATGTGCTGAACGATGGCGAAGGGGTACTCATTCACCTGGCGGGCACCCAGGCTCAGCTCAACCAGTTTGTGGCTAATTTGCTGAAGGAAAAGCCACCACTCGCCAAAATTGCCTGTATTCAGCGTCATTCCCTTTCCTTAGACGCCGTGCCTGAGTCAGCCTTCACCATTGTTGAAAGTACCCACACCCCCGCCCGCACCGAGATTCCCCCCGATGCGGCCACCTGCCCCCAGTGTTTAGCGGATACCCTCAACCCTCGCCGCCGTTACTTTCGCTACCCCTTCACCAACTGCACCCACTGCGGCCCCCGGCTCAGCATCATTCGCCACCTGCCCTACGACCGCCAAAGCACCAGCATGGCCTGGTTTGAGATGTGCCCCTCCTGTCGTCAGGAATACCAGGACGTCGGCAATCGCCGCTTCCATGCCCAGCCCACCGCCTGCCCCGTCTGTGGCCCCAAGGTATGGCTAGAACGGGCCGACGGTAAACCTTCATCTAGCCAGTCCCTTTCCTTAGGGGATGAGGCCGAAGCCGTAGCCACCCTAATTTTGCGCGGCGAAATCGTGGCCATCAAAGGGTTAGGCGGCGTTCACCTCGCCTGCGATGCCACCAACGACACCGCCGTCCAGAACCTGCGCCAGCGCAAACATCGCTACCACAAACCCTTCGCCCTAATGGTGAAGGATCTGGCCGCCATCGCCCCCTACTGCCACCTCAGCCCCCAAGAAGCCGACCTCCTGCAAAGCCCCGCCGCCCCCATTGTTTTACTTTCCCTGATCCAAAATTCCCAATCCCCTGAATCTGGGCGGGCGCACGGCGGTGCGCCCCTACCCCTGGCGGATGGGATTTCGCCTGGGTTGGGGACGTTGGGCGTGATGCTGCCCTACACGCCTCTGCATCACCTGATTTTGCAGCGATTGGATCGCCCGATTGTGATGACCAGCGGCAATCGTTCCGACGAACCGCAATGCATCACCAACGAAGCGGTGCGAGAACAACTGGGCGACATCGCCACCCACTTTTTGCTGCACAACCGCGACATTGTGAACCGGGTGGATGATTCCGTGGTGCGCGTTGTAGACGGCCAGCCCCAGGTGCTTCGGCGAGCTAGGGGCTATGCTCCGGCTCCGATTGCGTTGCCCGCTGGGTTTGACTGTTTGCCCCCGATTCTGGCCCTGGGCGGCGAACTCAAGAGTACCTTCTGTCTGCTGCGCCCTAGTCAAGCGATTTTGTCCCAGCATTTGGGAGATTTGGAAAATGCAGCGGCCCACCAAGGCTATCAACAGGCCCTAGATCTATACCTCAACCTGTTTGAGTACGAACCCGCCCGCCTGGTGGTGGATGCCCACCCAGAATACCTCTCCACCAAGCTGGGCCAAGACTGGGCCGAGCGTCAGGAAATCTCCATCACCACCGTGCAGCACCACCATGCCCACATCGCCGCCTGCATGGCCGATAACGGTTTACCGCTGGACACCGCCCCCGTCCTTGGCATTGCGCTGGATGGCCTGGGCTATGGCGATGACGGCACCCTCTGGGGCGGCGAATTTCTGCTGGCCGACTATCGCCAATACCGCCGAGTGGCCCACCTCAAACCCGTGGCTATGTTGGGCGGCACCCAGGCCATCCGCCAACCCTGGCGCAACACCTACGCCCACCT
>CAZWNR010000647.1:0-2117 GCA_964635665.1 uncultured bacterium
GACGTATTCCATCGGCTCGTCGGGCCAGCGGTTAGGGAGCCTGACCTCAAGGGCCAACTCGGAAGGCCAGCCTTTTAGAGCATGCTGTAGGGCCAGGGGCAGAGACTCCTGTACGTAGGGCGAGCTGAGCCGATCGCCCAAGTTTTCTAAGGCAGCGTACAGGTGTTCAACGGTGGCGAGAGCATGGATGTCCTCCCCAGCCATCAGCTCTAGCTGACGGCGAACCGCGAACAGGTCTTGCAAAAGACCGTTGCGAACCGTATCGGCTTCGCTCGCCAGCCACTGGGTCTGGTGCTGGTGCCACCAGCGCAACAGCTGGCCTGAATCTGTAACCGGATTAGATAGCTCAGTCAATGGGCCTTTCTCCATGCCTCTAGGCCAGACACCAGCCGAAGGGTTGAGGGGTTGTTACACACCCTAAAATTTAAGCCAGCTTAAGGAGAATTGAACCTCAGTTTGCAGTCAGCTACCTTGCACTTTTCTGCAAAGGAGTTCATCTGGTGAGCGATCTGATCGTCAGACTGGGGTAGGGGCAGGCTAAAACGGCTGATAGGTAAACGAGAAGTAAACCCCATTTTCTTGCAGCGAACTGCCTCGGTTGGGCACTCCAATCAGCGGTAGACCATAGGTTAGACGTAGGTTGATGTCTCGACTGGGTTGCCACTGTACCCCCAACCCCGTTCCCATCAGCACCGAGGGATTCGGATTCTCCGTCCGGTTATTCCAGCCGGTACCAGCGTCGATAAAGGGAATGAGTTGCAGCTCGTTGGGAATCGCCGATAGGGGTATCCGCAGTTCGACGGAACCAATCACGGCATTATCGGTGACGATTTGGTTTTGGGCATAGCCGCGCACGGTGTCTGGCCCACCCACGCTAAAGCGCTCCAGCGGCAACAGCGAATCGGGGGTGAGCTGTGTGTTTAGCCGACTCACCAACAGCCACCCTGGCGGCAGTTGCTCCACCCACTGAAATTGCCCCAACCAGGCGAAAAATTGGCCGTCCGTGCCGGTATCGTTAACGGTGGCATCAAACAAATTGAGCCCAAGGCTAAACTGTGATCGCGCCGCCAGTACCCGGTTAATATCCCGCGATAGCCATTCTTGGGAAAAGCGCAGGGCACTGACGTTAGCCACCCCATTTTCCGGCCCGATGGAAAAGGAAAAGGGAATATCGTTGAGAATAAAGCTGCGGCTACGGCGCAGGTCAAAGGCTAGGCCCAAGGCCCACTCTTGATTGATCGAACGGGTGAGGGGCTGGCGAAAGGAGATCGAGAAGGTTTCACTCTCGTTGCGAATGCCCGCATCGACAAACTGGGGCGTAATAATCCGGCTGCTGGCGCTTTCGTAGCGTACCTGTAGGGTACCGTCGTAGGCGTTGACGGGAATGCCGTAGCGTAGTTCGTAGAGATTGAGACCCTCGGTATGGTCGTAGCGCACGCTGGCAAAGTCGCCAAAGCCCAGCACATTGCGATGCAGCGCCAGCACCTCGGCCTGCACCGAACCAGTGCTCACCGATCGCGAGTTGTCTGTGGTCAGGGCTAGGTCAAAGGGGTCGGCCTCGGCCACATCAAGGATCAGCAAGTTTTGGCCGGGACGGCTGCCCGCCGTCAGCTCGGCATCAACGCGATCGAGTAGTGGATCAATCTGCAATAACCTCAGGGCGTCTTCTAGCCGGGGCACATTGAGGGGCGGGTCAGTGGCTAGGGCAATGCGATCACGCACATAGCCCTCCCGCAGGCGGGTCAACCCATTCACCTGAATTGCTTCCAGGCTGCCCTCAATGACCTGAATCTGTACCACACCGGTAGTCAAGTCCTGGTTGGTGGGCAAAAAAGCGCCTGAGGTGATGTACCCATTGCGTAGATAGAGGTTAGTAATCTCGGTCCGCAGATTGAGCAGATCGCTGAGAGATAGCTCCTGCCCTTCAAGAGGCTGCGTCAGGGCGGCAATTTCGGCCTCTAGAACGGTATTTCCCAAGACCTCAATGTGTTCAATCAAAAAGCGCACTTCCTCTAACTCGGGAGGCAATGGCTGGGGGCTTGGCTCGGCAGGAGCGGGAACCTCCAAAGGGGTTTCCGGCGGCAATGGTTCTGGCAGCGGCGGATCTAGAGGTGCAG
>CAZWNR010000648.1:0-2109 GCA_964635665.1 uncultured bacterium
CAATGGCCACCCGTTGTTTTTGTCCTCCAGACAGCCGCGAAGGGTACTGATCCGCCTTTTCCTCTAGGCCCACCTTGGTGAGCAAATCTAGGGCAATTTTGCTGGCATCGGCCTTGGAAAGTCCTCGTACTTTAATGGGCGCGTAGGTGAGGTTATCCATCACCGTTTTGTGGGGAAACAGATTGAAATGCTGGAACACCATACCCACGTTTTGGCGCACCTTAAGGATGTCGCATTTGGGAGAGGTGATATCCATGCCATCCACAAAAATGTGGCCTGCAGTAGGGGTTTCTAGCAAATTAATGCAGCGCAGCAGGGTAGATTTTCCTGACCCAGAGGGGCCAATAATGGCCACGACTTGCCCCGTTTCCACCTCTGTGGAAATATCTTTGAGGACTTCCAATGGCCCAAAGGATTTGACCAAATGTTCGATTCTAATCACTGCGGCGCATCCTCCGTTCCAGCACTTGGGCGGCCTGGGTGAGGCCCATAACCATGATGTAGTAGATAATGCCGACCACAATCAGCGGCTCAAAGTATAGAAAGGTTTGCCCCGCCACCACCTGCGCCCGCCGCATCAAATCCAGCACGCCGATGGTAGACACCAGGGCAGAATCCTTCAGCAGGGCAATGCTTTCGTTGACCAGGGCGGGCAGGATATTTTTGAAGGCCTGGGGCAAAATGATGTCGAGCATCATCAGCTTGTAGGGCACCCCCAGAGACATCGCCGCCTCCCGCTGGCCCTTATCCACCGCCATAATGCCAGCTCGAATCGTTTCGGAACTGTAGGCAGCGGAGTTGAGGGCAAAGGTAAACACCCCAGCCTCGATGGGGCTAATTTTGTAGCCGATCAGCTGGGGCGTGGCGAAATAGACTAGGGCCAACTGCAAAATCAGCGGTGTGCCCCGAAAAATAGAGGTGTAAAACTCCGCAAACCACCGCAGGGGCTTGATGTCGGAAATCTTCAGCAACGACAGCAACGTGCCTAGGGTGAACCCCAGCACCGCCGACAGCAGCGTGAACTGAAGCGTCACCAGGATACCCTTGAGGATAAAGCGCAGCGAAGGTGCAATTTGGCCAAAATCTAGATTCATCGTTTCGGCCTATTCTTCCCCGTCCCCAAACCATTTGAGGATGAGTTCCTCCATCAGGCCACTGGTCTGCATTTCCGCCAGCACTCGATTAAAGTCTTCCACCTTGTCGGAACCCTTCGGGAAGGCAATGGCGGAACCCGCCGCTTCCTCATCGGCAATTTCCACCGCCTTGAGGTCGGGATTGTTGGCCAAAAAGCCCGCCGCTACGGTGTCTTCGATGATGGCCGCGTTAATTCGACCCGATTTTAGCTCCTGTACAATCTCGTTAATGCGGTTGAGAGGGGAGAGCTTGATGCTGGGGGTGGCTGCGACTAGGTCATTGCCCAACCCTTCCTGAATGGAACCCAACTGCACCCCCAGGGTTTTGCCTGCCAAATCCTCTACCCCGGTGATGTTCTCGCTGGCCGGAAACACCAGCATATTCTTGGCTTCGTAGTAAATTTCCGAGAAGTCTACGTTCTGCTTGCGTTCTTCGGTGGGCGTCATACCCGCCATCACAAAGTCGGCCCGCCCCGCCTGGAGTGCCGGAATGAGGCCATTGAAATCCATGTTGGTGATTTCTAGCTCGTAGCCCAGTTCTGTGGCAATGTGGCGAGCGATATCCACATCAAAGCCGACAATTTCCTCGGTGCCGCCGGAGGTATCTACAAATTCGTAGGGAGGATAGTCCGCCGAGGTGGCCATCACCAGTACCTCCTTCGCCCCTGGGTCGCCAGCGCTGTCTCCCCCCGTGGAGGGGCTATTACCTCCACAGGCTGTCGTTAACCCTACGGTCAAGCAAGCGGCAGCGGCAGTCGTTGCCAAAAACCAACGGCGTTTCATGCAGTTTCCCCACAACACAGTTTGATACGGGTGGTGTCCACCAAGGAACGTTTCAACCCCCGAATATAGTTCATAGACCAGGCTTTTGCCATCTTCAGGGTAGTCACCTTCTCCACAGGATTTTGGTCGCTGGGCTACATTTTTCGGGCCAAGGGCCCTAGGGCTTACCCTCGTGTTATCCGGCGATAGGGAG
>CAZWNR010000649.1:0-2067 GCA_964635665.1 uncultured bacterium
GGCGTTGGCATCGCTGGAACAACCTCAATGGGTGGCTCTTCAGCTTACCTCCATCACTGCGTTTAATTCTGTCCACCTACTTAGGCGGCGATGGCTTCGCGCACCAGTTCACTCTGACATTTCCCGGTGGACTCTCCAATTTGGTCGAGTTGGTCTACATAGGACTGGGGCACTCGACCCGCGACGAGGGCTAGACGCATCCTGATAACTCCGTAAACTCGGTTAACCCAGTCCTGATCATGACCGGGCTATCTCTGGTATGCCCAGGTTGGTTAATGGAGTTAACAGCGTTAACTCAGGTGGGGGTGACAATTCAGCCATTTTGCCCTGTCAATAATAGGGGGGCATTCTCAATAGTGAGGGCGGTTTTTAGGGTAGTGGGGTGTAAGGCTTGAGAAATCGTGGTTTTATAGTTCGTATTCTACTAGAATACGAACTATTGTCCTAGTGAAGGATAAGTCATGCCGAAGGTGAGCCGTCGAGGTCAGGCGGAGGTGTTGGGTCAAGAGCAGTTGGCGCAGCTTTGGGTGGAGTTGGATTATCCCCACACGTTGATTACCCAGTTGGCCTACTACACGGGCAGCCGCATCAGTGAGGTCTGTTCTCTGCGAGCTGAAGATATCCGCGCCGGACAGCTTGTGATCCATCAGTCCAAGACCGACCGCACGAAGACGGTGGTGATGGTGCCGCCGTTGGAGCGGGCTATCGGTCAAGTGGCCTTACCTAAGGTGGGTTATCTCTTTCCATCCGCCCCCTGGACAAGGGCCACGGTGAAGCAGTACCGCATCCAGCGCCAGGATGGCAGCTACCATTTCAAGAAGGTGGGGGAGCGGCCCCCCCGGCCCCACATTAGCCCCCGGGCGGTGGATAAGGCGCTGCGGAAAACCTGCGATCTGTTGGGCTTTGAGGGGGTGAGTACCCACACCTTTCGGCGGTCGCTGGCCACCCATCTCTATGATGCGGGGGTGCCCCTACGGCAGATTATGGCAATTACGGGCCATGCCAGTTTGGCGTCGTTGACCAGTTATCTCCACCTGGAGCAGCGGGCCGCTGGGGATGCGCTGTTGGGGTTCTTTGGGGGGTAAGAATTAGCAGGTAGGCCAGCTTAAAGTCTTACCTCTTTCAATTCACTCAGGTGCATTCTCCAGAAGATAGTCCCTCAAGTCACGCTCTGCAGTAGGATGCCAACCGTCATGATTCAGATGAGGAATAGGCCAGGGCTGCCGTCGGACCTCGTAGGATACCGGCTGATTCGTTGCCACAAGACGGCCCAGGTGTTCACAGTTCCACCCCAGTAAGCCGTAGTCCCAGTCCTTAAAGCATCTAAGGGCCTGGATCAGGCGCTTGATAGTTTTGTCGGGCGGGTAAGCAATCTCGTCAATGCCGAGAACAAATTTCGCGTCTACATAATGGCGCTCAAATGGTTGCCAACCCCGACCCGTATCAAAAATTTGGGTATCTGACAGCCCAATACCGTAATGCCAAAAGCTATCTGCCCCCTGCCAGTTGAGCAACCTGCCATAGAACTGGCTTATAGGATCCACATTCTGCAGGATGCCGTTGATTTTGGTCTCCAGTTCGTCATTATTGATAGCCATGATGTAGAAACTTGCCAAGAGCGCACCCTTTAAGAATGCTTGTCTTTTGATGAAGCAGGCGGCAATCCTGGTAAAGCTTTAACGATGTTTGAAGAACGGATCCCCAGCACCCTAATGCCAGGCGCTATCACAGAATAATAGCCACATCTGCCAGGCTACTGGGTGATTCTGCCGGTCTTGTTTTTCCACGCTACATAGAGGCGTTTATGATTCCGCTGGTGTTGGGCGCGATCGCACTGGGGTCGGCTGCTTACGGTGCAGTTGCCGGGGTTGATGGTGTGTCGAAGATGAAGAAGGCGGAGGGTAAAGCTAAACGGGCTAAGGAACGCCATGAAGCTGCCGTTAGAGCCTTAGAAAAGCGCTGGGATGACGTGAACGCGCGGGCGAAGGACTACGGTGAATTTCAACTCGGCATTTTGCAGGAGACCGTGGGCCGCTTTGTGCACTTCATCGAATCGACTGGACGGCA
>CAZWNR010000650.1:0-2065 GCA_964635665.1 uncultured bacterium
GGGGTAGGGGGGATCATCTACGACAGCAGCCTTAGTTCATGGCTTGACGCCCCTGCTTGCCCAGGCGCACAAACACAAACCAGGCCAAACAGGCCATATAAATCACCAGGCCAAGGATGCCGAAAAAACCCAGAAATCCGTGGGTGTATCCGGCATGGAGGTAAGACTTGTACAGCAGGGGCGGCTCTAGCCAGATTTGGCAATCGGCGGCGGCAAAGCGGGCATTGGAAAAGGCGCAGGGCAGGAAGGGAATCAGCAAAGCCGCACCGATAATGTTGTAGAGGGTGATGGCCCAACGCCAAGCCGTGAAGGCAAACTTGAGCGAGGAACTCGGCTGCTCGCGAATTTCCTCGTTGAGATCGACCCAAAACCAAAGGCTGGTGGGAATCAACACCCTAGCCATCAGAGCGCTCAGGAAGCTGATACTAAAGCCGCCGATCATCAGGTAAACGGTGATCATCAGCAGACTGCCCACCTTCCAATAGATGGTGGTAAGGCGTTGGACGGCTTCGTTTTTTTGCACAAAGGCCCAGATCAGCAGGGCCAGGGGCAAAAACACCGTAAACAGCACCGCCAGACGGTAATCTAGCCAAACCACGGTGCGCAGCAAAGAGGGGTCAAACATACAGTAGGTCGGGGGCTAAGGGCGGAGAGCTAGGGACAGTAGAGGGTGGCGCGGGTTTGGCGTCCGGTGACGGGGTTGGTGCCTTGGGCTACGTCGCAGAGGGCGGCGTTGACCTTGGGGGCCAGCAGCACATCGGTAAAGTCGGCCCCATCGATGGTAACGCCACGAAAGTCGGTGCCGAAGGCGTAGGCTCCCTCCAAAATGGCATTCGTGAGGTTGGCCTGCACCAATCGGGCTCCGTCTAGGGTGGCTCCGGTCAGGTCAGCACCCTCTAGGTTGGCGCGGGAGAGGGTGGTATCAAACAGGCGCACCCCGCGCAGGTTGGCGTGGCTGAGGTCGGCCTCGGCGAGGTCGGCACGGGTGTAGTCGTTGCCGCGCAGGTCTTGGTTGGAGAGATCGGTCATGCGCAGGTTTTGACGATCAAAGCTGGCGGCATAGGCGGGGCTCATCCCCGCCAAGACCATCATCACCGCAAGGGCCAAGGCCACGACCAAACGATGCAAACGTAGACAACTCACCATAGGTTCCGCAGGACTTAGACAGAAACGGGAAAAGCTAGAGGGAGTCACGGACTCAGCGTTGTTGCCCCTGTCCTCAAACGAAGCCATGGGGGGAAACTTACGGAAGCCATGTCATCCCAAAAATCCGTGAAAAACGCGCTTCACAGAGGGCGGCGACCCAAGACTATTCAACCATAATCCGGGACGGGGAACGGCCTGGACCGGGTGGATAGGCGTTGGGGGCGCTATGCTGGGGGCGATGGGTAGGCTCTGAGTTGAGCAGCTATGGCGATGTGGATTTCTCCATCCCGGTGCAAGCGCTGGTTCCAATACCTGGGTTTTGGGATAGGGTTGGTGCTGTGGGGGGCGTGGATGGGGATGGGGAGCCTGGCCCTAGCCCAAACTGGCCCAACGGAAACCGCCGCCGTTTCCCTCGACAGCATTTTTTTGTTTGATGTCCCCGGCTCGGCGGAGCTAACCGCATCGGAGCGAGCGGCGGCCATTGAAACCAACCTCACCCCTCTGCTAGATCTCAACGAAGTGCCCCAGGTACGAATTCAGGCCCGGTCGCCCCAGGACGGGGAGGGTGCAGCCAGTCAGGCCAGTAATCCCGTAATTTTCGCGAACGACCGCTACATCATGACGGTGACCCAGGCGGATGCCGATGTGGGCCGTGCCAATACACCCATGGAACAGGCGGAACGCTGGGTAGACACCCTCAACCAAAGCCTCGCCCAGGCCCAGACGGAACGGCGGGGAGACTTTCTGCCCAAGGCCCTGGCCCGCACCCTAGGAGCCTTGGCGGTGGCCTTGGTGCTCCATACCGGGGTGAGCTGGGTGGGGCGGCGCTGGCTGTTGCCCTTGGTGTCTCAGCTGGCCCTAGGGGGGCGGGAGGTGGAAAACCGGGGCACGGGCCTAGGGCTGCTGGGGCGGGCCATGC
>CAZWNR010000651.1:0-2040 GCA_964635665.1 uncultured bacterium
GGCTGCGCTGGCTCACCTTTCTATGGCTGGGCTTTGGGCTACTGATTTTGTTCTCGGCCTCCTACGCCGTTTCCATCACAGAGCAGGGCCACGGGCTGCACTACGTACTGGTGCAGGTGATGTGGGTAACGGTGGGTTTGGTGATCTTCAACCGCATTGTCCACACGCCCCTAGATCGGCTGTTGCGAGGGGCGGGGCTAGTGCTGATCGTGCTGTTTGGGCTGGTGTTGCTCACCCTAATACCGGGGCTGGGGGTAACGGTGAACGGAGCCACCCGCTGGCTACCCCTGGGGCCGTTTATGATCCAGCCCTCGGAGCTGTTGAAGCCCTGCCTGGTGCTGCAAGGGGCTCGGCTGTTTGGCCGCTGGGATCAACTCACCTGGCGCAATCGGCTTACTTGGCTGGGCATTTTTGTGGCGATTCTAGCCACCATTCTGCTTCAGCCCAACCTCAGTACAGCGGCCATCTGCGGCCTTACCCTCTGGCTAATTGCCCTAGCGGCGGGCTTACCCTACAGCTATGTCGGCTTGGCGGCCTTTAGTGGATTGGCCACCGCCACCCTCAGCATCAGCCTCAAAGCCTATCAACGGCAGCGGATTATCTCCTTTCTCAACCCCTGGGCCGATCCTGGCGATCAGGGCTACCAGCTCATCCAAAGCCTGCTAGCCATCGGCTCCGGTGGTCTCTGGGGCCAAGGCTTCGGCCTCTCCCAGCAAAAGCTCTATTCTCTGCCCATCCAATACACCGACTTCATTTTTGCGGTCTACGCCGAGGAATTTGGCTTCATCGGTGGAGTCCTGCTGCTCAGCTTTTTGGCCATCTATGCCACCGTGGCTCTGATCGTGGCCCTACGGGTTACCCATCCATTGCATAAACTGGTGGCCATTGGGGCCATGGTACTGCTGGTGGGTCAGGCGTTGCTCAACATTGGCGTGGCCAGCGGCGTGTTGCCCACCACGGGCTTGCCCTTGCCCCTCGTCAGCTACGGCGGCAGTTCCATGATTGCTAGCCTTGCCACCGCCGCCCTGCTGGTGCGCGCCGCCCGCGAAATTCACACCGACGAGCCCCTTACCCTGCCCCTGCCTAGCCGTTCCCGTGTGCGCCTGCTCAACCTACCCAAGCCTTAGCGGTCAGTGGTTCATGCCCAGCCGCCAAAACTTCCTGGCCCAAGAGGTCTGCTTCCGCAGCCTGAAGATGGCTTGGGTAGAAACCTATACATAGGTGGTAGCTCCAGGGGAGGGGGATTCAGGGTGTGGCTTGCTTCCTGTTAGGATGGGCTAGATCGTGGCAAAAAATCGTGTTTGTGATCTACTAAGGCTAAAGGGATCCCTCTAGCCTGTAAGAATCCGTAAGCATTTACAGAAAAGGAACCATTGAATCTGCCCCTGTTTTAAGGAAGGTTTGGGCAGATTAACCCCCGGTGCAAGGCAAGATAGGGACTAACGATAAGCGGTCGCACGTTGCCATCGTTGTATACAGTGTTTCCTCAGGTGCAGCCCCTGTCATTGATGCTAATTGACCTAAAGGACATAGGAATTATTTGGAGATGGTTAGGAAAAATAATTGTTAGTCCAGCAGGAAAAAAATAATATTTCTTTGGAGAAAGTTCATAAATTCGATAATGATGAAGCCCCGACAGACAAGACCCTGACAGGGCTTAAGCCGTCAGGAAAACCACCGGAAACCCTTGATTTCATAGCCGATAGACCCTGCTGACTGGCTCAACTCGATGGCTGCTGAGGGAACCCAAAACCTTCTTTTCCTTTTAGGAGAGTAACTTATTTCACCGCACTTTTACGTAGATGGTGATGGCCGTAGTCCGTGGATTTTCCGATTATCCATCCAGGATATCTTTACAAATCTCTAATACTACTGCGGATTCCTTTTAAGCTTAATTTTGCTAATCTGATGGAAGCAAGCAAAGGCCATGACCTGCTTGTCTTTTAGTCTAGGTGCCCTACCGCTTCCACCATCAAACTTCATTCCTTTTCAGCTTAAGCCCTTCAGCTGCTTTCGTATTTTTTATTGATTGTTTAATTA
>CAZWNR010000652.1:0-2023 GCA_964635665.1 uncultured bacterium
GGGAGAGGGGCTGGGGGTGAGGGCTGGATCGCGTCCCAAGATCGCGTGCGTGGGACAGAAGTCTTGCCTGCCCGTCGCCGTTTGGCCAGCCTAGCGGTGTGGGCCTGGGTGGGGCTGCTGTTCTACCTTTGGCTACCCTTTAGCCTAACCGTGGGCTTTGGGGCCTGGGCCGATGGCGCATTCTACAACCAGAACGTGAACCTCGCTGATACCCGCTGGCACAAGGCCACCCTCCTCAGCCCGTGGGATCCGACGGCGGCGGCGGTGGCCAGCGAAGCCCTCTACGGCTTGGACGCGATTTTGGGGGATTCCGAAGCCAAGGACAATGTGCGATCTCTGGTGGTGGACTACGCCCAGCAGGCCCAAGCCGCCGCCCCCAACGACGCCTGGTTTAACCAAAACCTCGCGGTTCTGTACCAACCAGACAACCCCGCCCAAGCCCTGCCCTACGCCCAGCGGGCCGTACAGCTCATGCCCCGCAACCGCAACTATGGCTACTGGCTGTTGGGCGAATTGCTACTCGCCACAGGCCAAGAACCCGAAGCTCTCGACGCCTTCACCCTCGAAGCCCTGGTTAACCCAGAATCCCTCACCTATCCCCTGTGGCAGGAGTCGCCCCTGCAAGCCCTCTACCCCGCCGTGGTGGCGCAAACCCTGGCCGAATACGACCAGTTGCTTGCCGACCTTGACCCACAAACTCCCGGCTACGGTGTCCTCTACGAAACCCGTGCCGTCCTCGGCTGGTGGGTCGGTCAACCTTTGGACTCAGCGAATACCGACCGTCTCCGCCCAATGGTGCAAACCCTGTTTTTGGCTGACACCGATTCCCAAGCCGCCCTGGCTCGACTAGAATCCTGGCTTCCTGATGATCCATCTCAGCCCAACCTCCTCCTAGCCGCCTGGCTCGATCCGGCCACCCACTGGCCCACCTACACCGAAGCCGTGGGCGATCCCCTAGATCTCGACACCCTGCGCCTAGAGGAAACCCTCGATACCCAACCGCTCCGAGCGTGGCTCACCTCCCTCGTCCAGCCCCCCGAGCCCTCCTACCGAGGAGCCCTGACCTTCGCCTACCGCAACGCCCAGGCCAAACAAATTACCCAAATGCTGGCCCCCAGCCGTCTGCAAATCCACCCTGTTATCCAGGAACTAGACCTCTTTCAGCCCTGGCCCAGGGAATTCCCCGCCCTAGATCGCCGCCTAGAAACCCTCAGAACCGAAGCCCTCAACCTGCCCCACCCCACCATGCACTCTCAACGATAAGTAACGAGCGATTTGCTCATTCCAGACAGTGGCTAGAGGTGGCAACCCAGAGCTTGCTAAACGTGGCCAGTCTGATGGTAAATCTTCTATCAATTTCCAGAATAAAAAGGTTTCTTTCACGAGCATTTTCATGACGCTAACAGCGCTGAACTCAACCCTTTTTTGATTGTTGTGGAGTTGCCGTATGACAGAGCGTAGCCGCTAAGCACTGCCAGATCAATTTCTGGCTATGTCTTCTCTAGAGAACCAGCAGTATAGCCACGGGTTATGCATCTTCATCGCTGACCGCAACAGCAATATCGAAATGGAGCACATCTTCGCGTATCCCAAGTTTCGTGTAGAGTTCAATTGCAGGGTCATCTCCGATGTCCGCCTGCACGAAAATAACATAGGCTGATCGTGCTACGGCAATCTTCTTTAATTCCTGTATTAATGCGGTGGCAATGCCTTCGCGCCGATGCGCTGCTGCAACAGCCAAATCGTAAATGTAAATTTCACTCCGTTCCTGCTCGAACTTCTGAAGTTCGTAAGCGGTAATACCTCCAACTACTGAACCATTTTTTAACGCTGCAAGGGCGATGAAATAGTCGCTGCTTAGCAACCGCTTGAGATAGGCATTGCTCGGGCGAGACGAACTATAGGTATCAACGTCGTCGAAAGCTTCACCGAAGGTAGCCAATAAACCCTCCATCAGTGTTAGGTCATTGGCGGTAAGCTGACGAATAATAATTGGCTCGGAGGATGACATCGAATACCTATT
>CAZWNR010000653.1:0-2022 GCA_964635665.1 uncultured bacterium
CCGCCGCCCACTCACCGGATCGGCACTGAATGCCACCCCAGCCGCCAAGGGGTTGAGCATGGGCTGAATGAGGACGGCGGGTGGTTGCAAATCAGTAGGGCGCGGGTCATCCGATGGGCGAGGAGACCACGACCCTACGGTCTGGTAGGTTTGCAGGGTTTCAGAAAAGGCGGATTGCCAGACCTTGAGAATGGCCTCCTCCAAGTCCGCTAGCGCTACCCCTAGGACGCTTTCCAACTGTCCGGCGTAGCTTTGCTGGGTACCGTCCTCCGCCAAGGCCGACGACCGAACGGCCCACCGCTGTTCTGGCCTTCCCATAGATTCTAGGCATTGGCTCACTTCCGCCATCGCCGCTGGGGCAAGGCGGGTAGGCAATCGGTAGTTGCCAAGGGTCAGGGCGTCGCCGTTGCAGAGATGCAGCGAATCCCCAAAGGCCTGGGGCAGCAGAACAACGCCTGGTAGCGCGGGAAAACCTGCCTGGGCTAGGTGCGCTAGGGTCGCCGCTTTGCCACCGAGGTGAGGCAGGGCTTCGGGTAAAGGGGGATGTTCTGAGCTGAACCAGGTGCAGTAGGACATGGGGTGGAGGAATCGGGAGTCGAGAGTCGGGAATCGGGAATCGGGAGTTGGGAGTTGGGAGTTGGGAGTTGGGGTGGTGCATTGCTTCGCGAATGCACCCTACGAATGTTTTCTATTTCCCAAAAAGCCACGGCAACCAGCCCAGGCTGAGGTAGACGCCCAAAGTCCAAATCGCGGTGGGGGTATCCAAAATGTCGTAGATCTTTCGCGTCGATTCCGGCCCCCCTGGGAGAGGGGCCGGGGGTGAGAGCTGAGGGGGCTGGGCGGCAGAACGATTCTCCAGCAAAGGCCATACTTTGAACCCAATCCACCCCATCAGCGCCGCCAAAATGGGAACGACAATCGCCAAAGCGTTGATCTGCCAAGCCGCCCCCAGGGAAAAGATGGCCGTCACCAAAACCGCACCGAACCAAAGCCGCACCGCCCCAGGCAAACCCCACAAAGCGCTATAGGTTTCTACGCCCGGTTCTTCTCCGGCGGGTAGGCGAATTTTGCGGCCTAGTTCAATCACTAGACCATTACCAAAACAGGTCGCCAGGAAGGGGTAAAGGCCGGGAAAAGTCAGACTTCCAGTACTAGGGATAGTTTGGGCAGCAACGGCATAACCTGCAATCAGCGGCACAATCACCATGTGGCTGAGCACGTAGGCGACGGGATGGGACTTCAGCCAATGGCGAACGAAAAACTCCTTACACATCAGCCCAAAGTAGGCCCAGATGCCAACCAAAAATCCTAATAAAGCAGGCGCTAACCAAAGCGCTAAACTCGCCTGAATTACGGCGCTAATAAGTCCTAGAAATGCCAATTCGTGCAAACTCACTAGGCCACGGGGAACGGGGCGATAGGGGCGATATTGGGCATCGTCGGCAAGGTCTTTGAATTCGTCCGCCACCCGCATTTGCCAGAAAAAAGCAAAGGTGCTCGCAAAGGCCACGAATGCTGAGGAAAGGGCCGGACGAGTATCGGTAAGACTGGCTCCATAGCCCACAGCGGCCCCGCTAAAGATGAGGATCAATAGGCCATGTTTAACCAGGGGAAAGCGTTCTTTTTGGTAAATCCAAGCTCGTTGAAATAGGCTTTTACGGCTCTCACCTCTGCCCCTTTCCTTTGGGGAGAGGGGTTCTGAAGTATCCCAGGGTTCCTGAGAAGAGGTAGAACTGGGCACATCAGGATTGGGTGGCATGGTAGAGGAACGTGATGTGAGCGCGACGGCAGTTTGGTAAGCGGCTAATCTAACCACTAATAACCAATAATAAGTAGCTCTAATCTAAACCTCCAATGACGGGATAAACGTCACCCTAGGACAGTCCCTAAGCTGCACCAGGGGCGTTGGGACTGTCGGGGTTGCCCTGGGCACGATGGATGGCTTGGGTAATCTCATCTTCTGTCCAGCCCTGGCGTTGTAGGCGGCGTTGGAGTTGGTCATCGTTGGCCCCCGCTTGCAGG
>CAZWNR010000654.1:0-2005 GCA_964635665.1 uncultured bacterium
AGCAGGCCGCAGTGCGCTTGGGCCTAAAAAAACACCCCAAAAACCCCCCCAAACATCGGGTATTTTTTTTTTGCCGGTTCCCCCATTTAATTTGGGGGGCTTGGGGTTAACCACTCCCAGATCAGTCGAAATGGAGACTTTCGCATAAGCCATAGACCTCCGGGAGAGAGGTTAAGGGTGTAACCACGAAATGGCTTCCCTACGAGTGGGCCAGATCAACCAGGGGTAAAAGAATGGGTTTATCGGGCATTCAGACATCACACTGCGCCCGATAAACCTGGGGGCTTAGCTGTCGTACATCAAGCCCTCGATGGCTTCGGGGTTGTCTTCGAGGTACTTGTCAAAGCCAGTTTGCTTGGGCTTTTGGTGTTGGTGAGACACTTCAGCGCGCATCTCTTCCACGGCATCCCAGGCGGCGGCGGCTTCGGGGGAGGTTTCGCCCTTCTCTGCCGTTACCTGGTGGGCGTAGTCGATGGCCTTTTGCAGCTCTTCATTAAACTCTTTGCTGTCAACGCTCATGGTTGTTCCTCCTAATCGAACTATCCGAATTTAATCATTTCGCGTCCTACCATGTCGGGCTGTTGCCCGTGGAGTAGCGGTTCAATGGTAGCCCGGATGCGATCAGCAGAGGGAGGACACCCCGGCATAAAGATATCCACGGGCACGATTTCGTGGACGGGGGTGACGCGATCTATCAGTTCCGGCACAATGCCCGGTGCGTGGGGCAGTTGGGCGGTGTCGTCGGCCAGTTCTAGGTAGCCGCGTTTGAGCACACCCTCGGCGCTATTGCGGAGCATATTGCGCATGGCGGGCACGTTGGCGGTGACGGCACAGTCGCCAAAGGAGATCAGCACCTTGGTTTTGCGGCGCACTTCATGAATCAGTTCCAGGTTGTCTTCGTTGGCGATGGCCCCTTCCACCAGGCACACATCCACGTTGTCAGGATAGTCCTTCAGGTCGCAGCCGACGGGGCTATAGACCACCTCCACCAGGTCGGCCAGGTCGATTAAAAACTCATCCAAATCCAAAAACGACATGTGGCAGCCCGAACAACCCGCCAGCCATACCGTGGCAAACCTTATCTTGTCCATTGATGCTTCTCCCGTGCGGTGGATAGAAATTCGAGCTTGTCGGCGTCGGCCTGTTTTTCGCCCGTGGTGCTGCCTTTTTTGAAGATGGCCCCAGTCGGACAGGCATCCACACATTTGCCACAGGAGGTACAGGCATCTACCTCGCCCCAAGGTTGATCTAACCCGGAGACAATGTAGCAAGCCGCGCCCCGATTGCCCACATCCCAAACGTGGGCACCCTCTACCTCATCGCAAACTCGGACGCAGCGGGTACAGAGGATGCAGCGGTTGTGGTCAATGCCAAACAGGGTATGGGAGAGATCCACGCCCCGATCCGGGAAACGGTAGGGGAAACGGCTGTGATCCATGCCGACTTCGATGGCCACATCCTGCAATTCGCAGTTGCCATTGGCCACGCAGATGGAGCACACATGGTTTCCCTCGGCAAAAATTAGCTCCACCGTCATGCGGCGGTACTCTTGCAGCTTGGGCGTTTGGGTATGGATCACCATGCCCTCCCATACCTCGGTGACACAGGCGGGCAGCATTTTGTTCATGCCCTCAATTTCCACCAGGCAAAGGCGACAGGCCCCCACCGGAGTAATGCCCTCCAGGTGGCAGAGTTTGGGAATGGCGACGCCCGCTTCTTCAGCTGCTGCCAGAATGCTGGTGCCCGCCTCTACGGCAATATCTTTGCCATCAATATTTAGGGTTCTTACGGCCATGTTAAGCTCCTTGGACTATTGAGAGGAGAGAATACCGGAGTGCGGTCAGATTGGCCCTGAGCCTTGGACTTCCATTCCAAGGCTCAAAGCAGAAATCCTCTGAAGAGGATTGGTTGTCGAATTCCCCAGTCTGCGACCGCAGACGTCCGCTGTCAGCCAGGGAATTCATTCCCTGGTGCTGGTGGCCGGCGTCCCCTAGCCTGTAGGTGT
>CAZWNR010000655.1:0-1996 GCA_964635665.1 uncultured bacterium
GTGGGGGGCAGCTTCTCCATCTCCTTCACCAGGGGGGCGATGTAGCGACTGGGGATGGTGTTGTTGGCGGCCTTCTCCCGCAGGGTTTCGGGGATGAGGTCGGAGGTCATGGCGGCCCACTCGTTGGCCACCTGGCGCACCTCACGGCGGGTGATGTGATCCCCCTTGCGAGCCGAGTCGCTCACGAGTTGCTGCACCTCCGGGGCGGCCTTGGCGGTTTCTAAAAAGGCGCGCTTGCTGAACAGGTTCACCTCCTTGGGGGTGAGCATCCCAGACTCCAGCAGTTGGTCGGCGCTCTCCGCCAGTTCAATTAGGTTGTAGGCGTAGCTTTTGGTAATTTCCCGCTCCTTCAGCCAGTTGAGGAAGCCTGTGCCCCGGCCATCGCCGCCGCGCTTTTCCCGATCCCGCACCGTCCGCAGAATGCGCCCCCGCCAAATATCCGTTTGCAGGTCAAAGCGGTCGCACACCTGCCAGGCGGCCTCGACCTGAAGATTGAAGTCGTAGTCTGAGATGCCGTCATCGTTGGGGTCGGGCAAATCAAAAGCCAATTCCCCCATTTGCAGCGCCGACTGAATGGCCTCCGATGAATAGGGTGTGGACGCCGTCATACCGTTCTTACCATTGAGCACAGGGTGTTAATTCTCCCACGTCTTTTCCCATCCATGGGGCTCCGCTGAGCCTAGACTTTATGGCTGGGTATCATGGCTAGTATAAGGCCGCCATTGAAGGAATTCGAGGTTAACGCTGGGACCGTCCCAGGCCAGAACCCATTGCCTCAGTTCCTGGATCCTTGTTTTTCAAATGGTGTCTACATCGCCTGCCGAAACCCAGCCAGCCGTTGAAAGCTACCGGGGCCGCATTCTTTTTCAAACTCCTGCACAATCCAATCCTGGCGTTTGCCGAGGCGTTTGGCACTTTTTTGTAGGTATTCCCAATACTCCAGCATTTGTTGGGGGGTGGGCCGGGGGCCAAAGATCGATCCAAAACACCAAGAATCCTTGGGCCAGCGTCCACAGTGTTCCCAGAAGGATCGCTCGGCCCAGGTGGGGGCATTGCGGCGCAGGTAGGCGCGGCGGCGGTGGCTGTGGAAGAGTTCCACCAGGGTGGGCAGGTCGTTGATTTGGTGGGCCTGGGCGGCAGAGTAGATTTCCACCATGTCCTCTAGGTTGAGGGGCCGTTCGGTGATCCACTGGTGGCCGCAGTCGGGGCATTTGGCGATGAAGGACAGCACCACCCGACCACACTGGGGACAGGGTTTGGTGGGGGCCGGTTTGCCGCCGCCGCCGCCGGATTCTTGTACGGGTAGGTGGTACTCCTTAATATCTTCGGGAAAGCCGAGGCGTTCCAAGTTGCCCGCCTGGTCGAGGATGATGCCGTAGCCCTTGCCCGTTTGGGGGGAAATTCGCATCACCCGGCCAATTTGTTGCAGGTGCAAGGCGCTGGATTGGGTGGGCCGCAGCAACAGGCCCACCTCTACGCTGGGTTCGTCAAAGCCGATGCTGATCACGTTGCAGGAAGTCAGCATCAGAATCTTCTCCTGGCGAAGATCCTGGTACATCTGCTGGCGCTCTTTGATCGGGGTGCCCCCTTCCACCGTGGCGGCGGGGATGCCAGCGGCGTTGAAGGCATTGGCCACATGGCGGGCGTGTTCCAGATCGACGCAAAAGGCGATGGTGCGCTTGCCGGGGCAGAGACGTCGCCATTCGGTGACGATTTTTTCGATCAATTCCGGGCGGTCGCAGGCGTTTTTTAGGCCCGCCTCGTCGTAGTCGCCGCCGACGGTTTTCACATCCTTGAGGTTGGCGACGCCATCGGGGGGCATACTGTAATACTTCATGGGGGCCAGGTAGCCTATGTGCTGCAAGGTGCTGGGCACCGGGGAGGCCACCAGGGTATCCATCACATCCCCCAGGTGTACTTTGCCGAGGCGTTCGGGGGTGGCGGTCATCACCAGGTGGGTGGCAATAGGGAAGGTCTTCAGTACCGACTTGCCTAC
>CAZWNR010000656.1:0-1991 GCA_964635665.1 uncultured bacterium
AGGGGGCCGAGGGCAATGCCCCAGGGCCAGCCGAGGTATAGGGGGATAGTGCCTGGGTCGAGGTTGAGGGGCCAGTTCCAGCCCTGCTGTCGTCGCCAGGTATCAGCCAGGTCGTAGAAATCCTCTAGCACCCAGAGGGTATCGTGGGCACCGTAGGAAATCGCGGGCACGATGGGGACTTTTTCGTGCAGGGCCAGTTTGATGAAGCCCTTTTGGCCGAAAAAGCAAATTTGGTCGCGCAGGTGATGGGGGCGAAACACATCTCGCGCACCGCCGGGATAGACCAGTAGTGGGAAATCCTGGCGCAGGGCACGGACGGCGGCGGGGGAATTGGCCCGCAAGCAGCCCACCCAAGATCCCATCCGCCCTAGGGCCGGGAAAACGCGCCAAATTCGGGGATCCATCATGGCGTAGGCCGGACGCTGACTGCCAAAGCGGCGCAGCCAGTCGTAGGTCATCATCAGGGTATCGGGCGCGGCCAGTCCGCCATTGTGGGAACCCACGATCAGCATTGGCCCCTGGGTGGGGATATGTTCCCAGCCGTCGGTTTTGACCCGAAAGTAGTGATGGTATACCCAGTCAAAAAAGGGGAGCATCTGGTCGATTTTATCCGGATCACGATCCGCTAGGGATCGGCCATCCAGGGTTCCGGCGGGGTAGCGGTTAGCTTCCCTGGCCAGTTGCCCCATGGTGGCCACCACTGACCCCAAGTCTTGCGGGCGGGTAAGGGGCGTTAGGGGCATCACACTAGGAGGCTTTGGCGGTGAGGGGCTGGCGGTTGAGATCCAGCAGGGGCCGGAAGCCGTGCTTCACCGAAGCTTGGCCAATCAGATCCATTTTTTCGAGGGTGATTTGGTTGCGCCCCCAGGAAAAGTTGGTGTACCACTTCTCAAATTCCAGCAGCATGGCCTCGGCAAAGCAGGCGAAGAGCTGACGGGCGGGCACATCCATGTTGACGATGCTCATGATCCGCCAGTCGATGTCGAGGGAGTGCTCGACGATGCCACCCTTGAGAACGTGGACGCCCTCGAAGCTGAACTGTTGATCGAGGTTTTTGGGATAGCCACCGTCAATCATCAGGCAGGGGCGCTTCAGGGTGGTGGGGTCAACGGTAACGCCCTTAGGCATACTGGCTACCCACACCACGATATCGGCCTTGGGTAGGGCCGAATCTAGATCCATAGGGGTGCCCCGTCCTAGTTCTGACCGGAGGTTTTGCAGGCGCTCTTGGTTGCGAGCCACCAGCAGCAGGTCTTTGATGTCGGTGCGGGCATTCAGCCAGCGACAGACGGCGCTGCCAATATCCCCGGTGGCTCCACAGACGGCCACGGTAGAATCCGAAAGGTTGATTCCCAGCATTGCGGAGGCCGCCTTCACCTGCTGACAAATGATGTAGGCGGTGTGGGTGTTGCCCGTGGTGAAGCGCTCAAATTCTAGGGTGACGTTGCGTACCTGCTGAATTTGGCTGAGGTTGAAGTTTTCAAAAATAATTGAGGAGAACCCGCCTAGGGCCGTGATATCGATGCCGTGCTTTTGGGCATGGGCCATGGCGTTGATGATTTTGCGGGTGGCCGCTTTGATGCGTCGAGATGCCAACATCTCTGGCAAAAAGCAGGACTCTACGTACTTGCCTTCGATCTGCTGCCCCGTGGCGCTGGTGACTTTGATAGTGTCTACAATCTGCGGCGGCGCACTGCACCAAAAGTCTATTCCCTGGTCTGCGTATTCTGGGTATCCCAGATCACGGGCGACGGCTTGGGCATGGTCGAGGCTAGTGAGATGTCCGATTAGGCCAAACATTGCAAATACGTTACTGCGTAGGGTGCGCCGGGGAGATGGTGCAGGGGAACAATTTACCTAGAATAAACTGCTACCGACCCAATGAACACGAACTAAGGGAAAACCCCTGACGACGACTCGGCGGCGACCCTCCCCAGGGAGCTACCGTGTACACAGAACTCAGATGAATCCGTGGCCCCCTGGAGATCCCC
>CAZWNR010000657.1:0-1977 GCA_964635665.1 uncultured bacterium
AGCCCTGGCCCACACCCTCGCAATCCCCATTGCCTTCTTTGGGATAGCCTACCTGCAAATTGTGCTGGGGGAACTCTGTCCCAAGTCGGTGGCGATGCTGTATCCAGAGCAGCTTGCTCGCTTCCTGGGGCCACCCAGCCTCACCATTGCCCGCCTGTTCAACCCCTTTATTTGGATTCTGAACCAATCCACCCGCCTGCTGCTGAGGCTAGTGCGCATTGAATATAGCAATCAGTTTGGCTATAGCCGCCTGACGCCGGAGGAGTTGCAGCTCATCATTCGCACCACCACCGAAACCCCTGGCCTGGAGGCGGAGGAACGGGAATTGCTGAACAATGTGTTTGAATTTCGGGACGTGACCGCCGGGGAAATTATGGTGCCCCGCACCCAAATCCACGCCCTGCCCCTGTCCGCCTGCTTTGGCGACCTTCTAGAGGCCATGGCGACCACTGAACATTCCCGCTATCCGGTGATGGGCGACTCCCTCGACGATATTCAGGGCATGATCGATCTCAAGCATTTGCTCCAGCCCCTGGCCCAGCAGGTGCTGACCCCCGAAACCCCTCTTCAGCCCTGGATCAAACCCGCTCGCTTCGTGCCAGAATATACGCCCCTCCACGAAATTTTGGCCACCATGCAGCGCACGGGTCATGAACTAGTGATGGTGGTAGACGAATTTGGCGGCACCGCCGGACTGCTCACCCTGCGGGATCTGACCACGGAAATTATCGGCGATGTTCACCCGCCGGAGGAGGGAGAAGATGCCCTGGTGCAAGCGCTAGATGCCCAGTCCTACCGGGTAAAGGCCCAGGCGGATCTCTACGATGTCAATCAACTGCTAGGGCTCGAACTGCCCTACAGCGACGACTACCAAACCCTGGGCGGGTTTTTGATCTATCAAATGCAGAAAATCCCTCGCGAGGGGGAAAGCCTGGTCTACGCCGGACGGGAATGGCGCATTCTCTCTACCCAGGGGCCCCGGCTGGAGGAGGTTCTTGTGCGCACCCTCGACCCCCTGATCACACCTAACCCAGGGGAGTGAGGGGCTATCTGGAGCGACCGATACCCAGGATCCACCTCACAAACTGACACAGAAGAAACACCGTTGCCAGCCTGTTTCCCTAGGCTAGGGGTGGCATTCATGGCGTTTGCCCGATGGCGTTAGGCGAATCTCTGCCCGCAGGCTCGGCGTTTCATCATTCAGCCTTTTAGAGGTTGCCCATTCCCTCAACCGGAGATTTTCAACTTCCGTTATGAATCTTCACGGGTTGAAGCATTGTGATACTATCTGGATGATTTCTGCCTAGCCCCATTCCTTTCTGACCTTTGGCCCCTCTGCCGTCGTGACAACGGGCTTAGCGGCCTAGCTACGAGCTCCCAGACAATTTACCCTAACTTCACCCTTGCCCTAGCTATGACTTTACCCCGCAATCTACCCGATCCGATTCGTGTTGGTGTTATTGGTGTGGGCAACATGGGCCAACATCATACCCGCGTTCTCAGTCGCTTCAAGGATGTAGAGCTAGTTGGGATTTCTGACGTCAATGTGGAGCGGGGGCTAGATACCGCTGGTAAATATCGGGTGCGTTTTTTTGAGGATTACCAAGACCTGATTCAGCATGTGGATGCGGTATGTGTGGCGGTGCCCACTCGGCTGCACCACGCGGTGGGAATGGCCTGCCTGCAGGCGGGCGTGCATGTGCTAATTGAAAAACCCATCGCCGCCAGCATTGCCGAGGCCGAATCTTTAGTGAACGCCGCCGCCGCCACCAACTGTATTTTGCAGGTGGGCCACATTGAACGGTTTAATCCCGCTTTCCAAGAACTGCACAAAGTCCTCAAAACCGAAGAACTGCTCGCCCTAGAAGCCCGCCGCATGAGCCCCTATTCCCAGCGGGCCAACGATGTGTCGGTGGTGCTGGATCTGATGATCCACGACATTGATCTGCTGCTAGAACTGGCCGGGGCCGAGGTGTC
>CAZWNR010000658.1:0-1975 GCA_964635665.1 uncultured bacterium
GTTGTGGACGTGTTGGGTGAGGTACGCGCCCCAGGCCGAGTCACCATTCGCCCAAATTCAACCCTAAACCAGGCCATTTTGGCAGCGGGGGGCTTTGATGATCCCCGTGCCCAAACGGGAGAAGTCGCCTTTATTCGGCTTAATGCCGATGGCACCGTCACCAATCGCACCATTTCGGTCGATTTGGCCTCCGGCATCAGCGACGAAAACAACCCGGCTCTGCGGGAGAACGATATCGTGGTGGTGTCGCGTTCGGGCCTCACCCAAACCTCCGACTTCCTGACCCTGCTGGGTGGAGCGGCGGCGGCCATCATCAATCCCATCCTGGGGATTACCACAATCTTCAACCAACTCGACGAGCTTGGGACACGGTAACCCTTCGACTCGTCACCCCCGGCTGAGGGACTGCGTTATCGAGCTAATTTAACGGCGTCCCTGTGGGCATGGGGAGAGACGACCATGGGGAATCGGGCCAAGCTAGATTCCCTCAATTGTTCGAGCAGCCTAGGTCTTCTGGATGATGACCTGGGCTGCTTTGTACAATCAACCCAGTACGCCGTTGGCCCCAGGAGCTTTACCGACCCCATGCAACGATTTAACCTGACAGGCTTTCAGCGGTTTTGGGCCATTGCCAAGACCTACTGGCTGGGGGAAGAAAAGTGGAAGGCAGGCGGCCTGCTGCTGCTGATTGCCGTCTTTTTGCTGGGCTACACCGGACTGAGTGTGGTGCTCAACAACAAGCGGGGGGTACTGATTTCGGCCCTCTCTGCCCAGGATGAGGCCCGCTTTTGGGAAACGGTGTGGGTGTTCATTGCGGTGTTGGTGGCCTATGCGCCCCTGCTGGCGGGGTACGACTATCTGCAAAAACGGCTGGGTTTAGAGTGGCGGCGCTGGCTGACGGGTCGATTTGTGGCGGATTATTTTCGGGATCGCGCCTTTTACAATATTCAGCAATTTCAACCCGACATTGACAACCCCGACCAACGTATCGCCGAAGATGTAAAAAACTTCACCCAGCAATCCCTGGCCCTGTTGCTGGTAGTGGTGAGCTCGGTGCTGCAAGTGATTGCCTTCAGCGGTGTGCTGTTGGGCATTTCTAGGAATTTGGTCGGGTTCTTGGTGCTCTATGCCCTGCTGGGAACCCTAGTGACAGTGCTGATTTTTGGGCAACCCTTAGTACGACTGAATTTCCAACAGCTTAAAAAAGAGGCCAACTTTCGTTTTAGCCTGGTTCGCATTCGTGAACATGCCGAAGCGATTGCCTTCTATCGAGGAGAAGCCCAGGAATCTAGCCAGGTCAACAACCGTTTTTTAGAAGCCTTTGAAAACTTCAAGAGCCTGATCATTTGGGAACTAAACCTTAACGCCCTCACCAATGCCTACGAGTTTATTCCCTTTGTGCTGCCTGCCATAGTCGTAGCGCCAGCGGTGTTTTCAGGAGATTTGGAAGTGGGCAAAGTCTCTGAAGCCCAGGGGGCCTTTGTGCGGGTGTTTTTCTCCCTCAATATCATCGTCGCCCGATTCCAAGAACTGACCTCCTTTGGCGCAGGCATCGACCGTTTGTATAGCTTTGCCGAAGCGCTCAATCACGAAGAATTGGCCACCGATCAAAGCGGCGAAACAGCGCCATTGGCTGAGCCAGAAACGGAATCCACCCATCAAGAGCCGTTCCACCCCGAGAAACCCCTCATTACCCTAAAACCCAGCGACCGCATCGCCCTCGAAAACCTCACCCTGCAAACCCCCAACTACCAGCGCACCCTCATCCAAAACCTCTCCCTAGAAGTGCCTGCCCAAGCTGGCTTGCTGATTGTGGGGCCAAGCGGCTGCGGCAAAAGTTCTCTCCTGCGGGCCATTGCAGGACTGTGGCAATCCGGCAGCGGCACCATCCAGCGCCCAGACTTAGATAACGTGCTGTTTTTGCCCCAAAAGCCCTACATGATCCTCGGTTCCCTGCGGGATCAACTCCTCTATC
>CAZWNR010000659.1:0-1972 GCA_964635665.1 uncultured bacterium
GGGCGGCGCGTAGGGGTTGGGATAGATCTGGGGTAACGCTTGAACGGTGGACAGGCGATCCTCTAGGGTTTTGAGCACGCTGCCCAGGGTGGTTTCGGGGGTGAGGAGCAGGTTCACCGTCAGCACATGGAGGCCACCCCGCCGTAGGATCTGCCACTGGGGCAGCACCACCGTCGCCGCCGGAAAATCAAGCTGGCCCTGGGAGGATTGGGAGAAAAAGCTAAAACTACAGAAGAATCGCGGCGCAAGGGGTACCCCCGCCAAGTCTTCGTCCTGGTAGCTGTGGAGGTTTTGCTGCCAGGATTCGATAAAACGATGGGTAGCTGCAAATCGATCTTCACCCAAAAACTGCCCTGCCACCGCTTGCCCAAAGGCCACCACGGCTTCCTGGGCCGAGGCCTGCTCTAAATAGAGGTGATAGCCCTGCCGATGGGCCAAGGGAGCCAAGGCCAGCAGGGGATCCATGGCAGGAATGGCAAAGCTGAGGCTGGCAACCTGGGGCTCATGCCCTTGCACCACCCGACCTAAACATTCGTTAACAAAGGGCTGAACGGATTGCAGATCCTGGCGGCTAGGCAAGCAGTAAGGAACAACTGGCATGAACTCAAAGGTTTTAAAGCGGTTTAAATTCACGTTTTAACAATTGGCCGAAAAGTGCTTCAGTCAAGCAGCACAGGCATTCCGCCAGTATTCCTACTGGTAACACATTCGGTCATGGCCTAGCCAATTCTGGCCCCGTCGTTCATGCAGCTTAATGTTCACACGGCGTTACAAATATCCATAACCCACCTTCAGGCCCAAACCCGCTTAGGATTCTTTGTCACGTCATAGCTATGCCATGGGGGAAGAACGTACCCCCGCGCCCATTCCTGCCTTTTTAGGCCCCTAGGACGGTGCGCAGAAAACGACTCACCCATAGGACTCACAGCCATCGGGATGCTAGCCCAGTCCAGGTAGAACTGTTAAAGGCAACGGACAAGACAATCGGGGCGATTCATCGCTGGCAACCAGTCGCTGGCAACCAGTCGCTGGCAACCAGTCGCTGGAAATTAATCGATGCTGGCAACTCGAAAGCCCATCTGACACTCGAACTGGGCGGGCTGGCCGTGATCTAGGCCCCCTGTCAATAGGCGTCCGCAGCCCAGACTGCCGTGCCGCCAGCGAGGTTGACCATTGTGATCCGCCAGCACGCAGTTTTGGCACACCGTATGGGGTGAGATGATCTGGTTCTCAGTCATCATGACTAACATGGCTCAAGACCTCCCAAAATAGGCAGCGGAGTGATCCCGTGCTGCCCTAATTCTAGGATGCCCCAGGGTTTAGGTTGTGCTCTTTCATACGTAATCTAACGCAACAGCACCGACCTAAGGCCTGGGGTAGGCGTGGAGACCTCAGTTGCCGGAGGATTCCACGGGCTGCTGATTTTTGGGGTTCCTCGGCACCCGCTTCTTAGGGGCTGGGACGGGCTTATTTGAGCCAGATTCCTTGCTGCTGCCCTCTGTCTGCACTTGGTGGTCGGTACGTTGCCAGGCCGGTACGGTTTGGTCGTAGGCCATTTGGAGGGCGGCGGCGGCAATGGTGTGAATGTCGTACTCTTCGCTCAGTTGAGACACGATGGGCAAGAAGGAGGCCAGTCGTTCGCTGGTAAGGGCTTCGCGCACCTGGCTGCGCAGACGCTCCAGATTACGGGCCGCAATTTCAGCCCGTGTGGGAATCTGCATAAACACCATGGGCTGCTTGGTTTGCCGCTCAATCTGGCGCAGCTTGTACTTTTCTAGGGGCGACACCAGGGAGATCGCCACCCCCGTCTTGCCTGCTCGCCCGGTGCGACCAATGCGGTGAACGTAGTTTTCCACGGCGTCAGGTAGGTCAAAGTTGATGACATGGGTGAGGTCATCAACATGGATACCTCGGGCGGCGATGTCGGTGGCCACCACCCAGCGCACCTGTTGCTGACGGAACCGCATCAGCA
>CAZWNR010000660.1:0-1971 GCA_964635665.1 uncultured bacterium
AGCGGGGGGTGACGGTCATCCAGGCGGTCTACGGACTATCTGCGGCCTTGGTCAACGGAGACGTGGTGGGCGATACCTACCTGGTGAGTCGGGAGGGACACATTCTAGAGCGACGCTTATCTCTGCAAACCCAGCGTCAGCAGATCAGTACATCAGGGGATCTTACCTGGGAACCCGTCCCCGCCGAAGCCCAACAGCGGGCGGTGCTGACGGATAGCCAAATCCTTGAAATCGCCCACCTGGCTCGAACCATCAGCCACCACCAAGCCCGCCCCCAGGATATCGAGTGGGCCTGGGTGGAAGGCTATCTCTACCTCCTGCAAGCCCGCCCCATCACCACTTTGGCCCAACAGCCCGACCCCGACGACACCTATGGCCTGTGGGACAACAGCAACATCGTGGAAAGCTATAGCGGAGTCACGACGCCGTTGACCTTTTCCTTTGCCCGCAAGGCCTACACCGAGGTGTATCAGCAGTTTTGCCGTTTTATGGGGGTGCCCGATGGGGTAATTGCCCAGCATCGTCAGGTGTTTCAGACCATGATTGGCTTTTTGCAGGGTCGGATTTACTACAATCTGCTGAGCTGGTATCGGGTGTTGACCTTTTTGCCGGGATATCGGCTGAATGCGCGGTTTTTAGAGCAAATGCTGGGGGTGCAGCAGGGTTTGCCCGATGTGGTGATGGCCGAGATTCGTCGCCAAAATCAGACCCATCCCGTGGCCGATGCCCTGCGACTGGCCTGGTCTACCGGGCGCATTGTGTCGAACTATCTCACCCTCAACCGCCGCATCCAGCGCTACCACCAGCGGCTGGGCCGAGTGCTGATGACCGCCGACCAACTGGCCACCCTGCCCGACCAACGCCCCGACGAACTGGTGAAAATCTATCGTCGCATCGAAGGCGAACTCCTAACCCACTGGGATGCGCCGCTGATTAACGACTTCTTCGCCATGATTTTCTATGGCGTGTTGAAAAAGCTCGTCACGCGCTGGCATAACGACAGGACTGGAGCCCTGCAAAATACCCTAATCAGCCTGACGGGCGACATCATCAGCACCGAGCCTGCCCAACGCATGACGGCAATGGCGGCTCTCTTGGCGGACTATCCTGATCAGATCGAGGTCTTCTGCAACGGATCGCTAGCAGCAATTCAGCGCACGTTGACGACTATTCCCTCCTTGGACATGGCCTATCAGCAGTATTTGGCCAAATTTGGCGACCGCTGCCTAGAAGAACTCAAGCTGGAAAGCCCCACCCTAGCCGACGATCCGCTGCCCCTGCTGCGAACCGTCGGTTACATGGCGCAGAAGCCCTCACCCCCAACCCCTCGCCCTGTAGGAGAGGGAAGACCGGACAGTAGCTCTAGTCCCGGAGATCCCCCTAAATCCCCCTTAAAAAGGGGGACTTTGACTCCAGTTCCCCCCTTCCCAAGGAGGACTTTGGCTCCAGTTCCCCCCTTGGGAAGGGGGGCTAGGGGGGATCGATCCCCGACAACATCGATGTCGATGAACGTCAGCGGCCCCAAAGCCATCCTCTTTCGCTGGGTGCTGCACAACACCCGTCGCCTCGTCCGCAACCGGGAGAATCTACGCTTCGAGCGCACCCGTGTATTCGGCCAAGCTCGGCGGGTGTTTGTGGAACTGGGCAAACGCTTCTATGCGTTGGACTGGCTGGAGGATCCTGCCGACATCTTTTTCCTAGAGGTCGAAGAAATTATGGGCCTGGTGGAAGGCACCGCCACCACCTTGGATCTGCGGGGTTTAGTGGCCGTCCGCAAAGCCGAGTATCAGCAGCACTTGGCAGCTCCGGCCTTGCCTCGACGCCTGGAAACCTTTGGCCTGCCGAGTGTGGGCCTGTCATCCCCATCCGTGCCTAGGTTAGATTTAGAGATCTCAAAGGATTTAGGAATCTCACCAACGACCGACAGCCCCGACACCTGGCAGGGCATGGGCTGTCGGTCGTTGGTGAGAT
>CAZWNR010000661.1:0-1965 GCA_964635665.1 uncultured bacterium
GGCAGCGGGTTTGGCCATGCTCTTGGCCCCTGGCGATTTGTTCGCGCCGGAAATCCGTCCCTATGGTTGGTTTGGGGTGATGGGAGGGCTGGGCTGGCTTGTCCCTTGGGTGTTGGCTATGAATCGTCGCTATCCGGTGTCCCAGAAACAGCAAAACCTCTGGCAGTGGGGCTGGCTGCTGGGGCCGTGGTTGGTAATCGCCGCCGCCTTTGGTACGGGGCTGTGGGGGAACTATAACCCCGCCCTCAAGGCCACCCTAACCACAGAACCCCTAGCCTCGCTGCTGGCCCAAAATCCGGTTCACCTGCTGCAACCCAGCGGCGACCGAGACACCATTCTGCTGACGTTTTACTCGCCCCAACTGGGCACCGCCATCGGCGACTGGAGCCAAATTCCCCCAGGAGAATACGCCTGGGGCAACGGCCAAGCCCTTCCCGTTCCCACCGAGCAGGGCTACGAAATTATCGCCACCGTGGGCACCTGGCACCTAGTACGGGCACCCCTGGCCCCCACAAAACCGTTATGATTTGAGGGAATGAATGATTGACTTCTGGTTGCATCCAGGCTTCAACGACGGAATAGCCATGCAAGTTACCCTCAGCGCCCAGCAAAGCAAAATTCTTGAAGCACTTTGTCAACAAGGTGGATATCAATCCTTAGATGATGCTATCGACATAGCATTAGTGCTACTCGCTGACGAGATTACTCAACAGCATCCCGATGAAACTCCAGAGTATCTAGTCTGGGTTGAGCAAACTCGCCGCAAGATCGATGCAGGAATTCAGGCCGCAGACCAGGGTGAACTTTTAGACGCAGAAGATGTCATCGCTCAGCTCCGTGAGAAGGTCAATGCTGCCAGGGTTGCAGATCAATGAAAAGCCTGCGGATTAGCATCCCTGCTAGTATTGATACAAAAACAACCGTTTAGAAGCACGGGTAAAGGCGACATAGCAAAGCTGGTTGCGTTCGATAATGTTGCGGTTGGCCTGCATTGAGGGAATATCCACAAACACATCTTGGAAGGTCGAACCCTGGCTTTTGTGCACCGTAAGGCTGTAGGCGTAGTCCACCTCGTGGAAACGTTGGCCCAGGTCCCAAAATTCCATCCAGCGCTTGTCCTTAGCCAAAACGTCCAGCTTGGCTTGAAATTCCCCCTGGCCCGATTCGTGCAGCACCCGCAGGGTTTTGTAGTCGCCTTCCTCGGTTTCCACCTCCAGAATCCACACGGGCCACTCTCCCTCGCGCCCCCGAGCCGTAGAGAGCACTTCGCATTCGGCGGAGGTGGACAACACCAGGGTTTCTTCGTTGAGGCAAGGGTTGAGGGCAATCAACCGTTCTCCGGCCACAAAGCGGGGGGCCTGGGGCGGGTGCAGGGCACGGCGAATGAGGCGGTTTAGCTCGGCTACGCGGCGGTTGGTGTAGGCTAGGGCGCGCACTTGGTCGGGGTTTTCCTGGTAGCTAGGGCTGGTGAAGGCTTTGATTAAAAGTTTTTCCCAGGTAGGACGCGGCAGCACAAAACAGCCCTCGGTGTGGTCGGCGTTGGTGTCGCTTTGGAAGCGGGGCAGGGTAGGGCGTTCCAGGTTACGGCGCAGGTCTTCGGCAATCACGCCAATGGCACCGCCGTAGCGCACCACCTCCGTGAGTTCGCTACGGTGCAACACGTTGCGAAAACAGGCGGATTCCGGCTCCTTTACCGGGGGCAGTTGGGCTGGGTCGCCCACGAACAAAATTTGAGTGCTGTGGTACAGGTTCGATACCGCATTCACCAGCAAACCCCAGAGTTCCTCATTCACCATGGAGCATTCGTCCACAATCACTAGGCGGTAGCGGTCGAACTGGCTGCGGTGCTTTTGATCGATCTGGAAAACCTGCTTGCCATCCTCCTCATTCACCACCGGGCGCAGCCCCAGCAGTTTGCAGCAGGTCATGGCATCCACCTCTAGCCGCCACTGGGCCGCCATCTGG
>CAZWNR010000662.1:0-1955 GCA_964635665.1 uncultured bacterium
ACTTACAAGAGGTTAAGGTTTTTCAGCGTTGTGTCAGATAGTCAGGGGCTATGGCCGTTGGCAGATCGTTAGAAGCTATCGTTAGAAGCTATAGATATCGATGGCAGATAGTGCATCTATGCTATCTGGAAAAATTTCTTGATTTCCCTACTCCTTGAACTATGAAATTCTCTTCAATTATTCATCTAGCCTTTTTTTTGGCAGGCATTGTGCTTTGTAATAGTCCCGCTACTAAGGTCTATGCAGAGACCTATGATCCTTCTGGAAATTCTGCTTTTTTGGTGGAACAAAAACAGGATTTAGACCGCTCCTCTGCACCCTTAAGAATTATGCCCTTAGGAGACTCTATTACCTACGGTACTGGGGCAGAGGGAGGGTATCGATCCAGGCTGTGGGCTGAATTCTTGGTGGAAAACCGCGTCGTAGACTTTGTGGGTTCTCAATCCTATGGCCCTGTCGGTACCGATCCAGATCATGAAGGACATCCCGGCAAAACGATTCAGTTTCTTCGAGAAAATATTGTGAACTGGTTGGGATCGTCTGACCCGGACGTGATTTTGTTGATGATTGGCACCAACGATATTCTGTATCCCGAAGCCCATGATTTTGCCCAGGCTCCCTATCGAATCGGTGCCCTGATCGATCAAATTACCCTCAATGCCCCTGATACGATTCTCCTGGTTGCCTCCGTTCCTCCCCTAGGCGATCCCCTTCGCAATGAACAAGCGATGGGTTTCAATGCCGAAATCGAGGCGGCGGTTAACCGCTATGCCAATCGAGGTCGATCCGTCTATTTTGTGGATATGTCTGAGGCGCTAACTCCGGCTGACCTAGGCGATGGCATACATCCCAACGCCGATGGCTACGATAGGGTGGCCCAGACCTGGCATGGCGCAATCTTGGAGGTCTTGGAATAGCGCGGTTTGTCTCGTCTACGGGGCACAAAGCAGGGGCGCACAACGCCAGGAAATTGAGCCATCGTCAGCCAAAACCTAGTCCATCAAACCATAGAAAAGGCGATGATCCTGGGGGGATACATCGCCTTTTGATTAACAGCCGCTCAGGCTGTCAGACTTGGAAGGGGCAGACCCTAGGTGCCCACGGTCCAGGAGTTGATGTACAGTTCCTGCTCAGCCGTGAGGGTATCGACTTCGATGCCCATGGCCACCAGCTTCAGGCGGGCGATTTCCTTATCCACCGCTTCAGGGATGGAGTGCAGACCGGGTTCGAGGGAGCCCTTGTTCTTCACCAGGTATTCGCAGGCCATGGCCTGGTTGGCAAAGCTCATGTCCATCACGGCGCTGGGGTGGCCTTCGGCGGCGGCTAGGTTCACCAGACGGCCTTCGCCCAACACAATCACTGACTTGCCGTTGCTCAGCAGGTATTGCTGGGTGAAGTTGCGGACTTGCTTCACTTCGCTGGCCATTTCGCCCAGGGATTGCAGGTCGATTTCGATATCGAAGTGGCCGGAGTTGCAGACCATCGCGCCGTCCTTCATCACCTCGAAGTGTTCGCGGCGGATGACGTGCTTGTTCCCGGTCACGGTGATAAACAGGTCGCCCTGGGGTGCGGCCTCAGCCATAGGCATGACTTGGAATCCGTCCATAGCCGCTTCGATGGCGCGGATGGGGTCGATTTCGGTGACGATCACGTTGCCGCCCATGCCCTTGGCCCGCATGGCGGTACCTTTGCCGCACCAGCCGTAGCCTGCGACCACAATGGTCTTCCCGGCCAGCAGCACGTTGGTGGCGCGGATGATGCCGTCTTGGGTGGATTGCCCGGTGCCGTAGCGGTTGTCGAAGAAGTGCTTGGTGTCGGCGTCGTTCACGTTCATGGCGGGGAAGCTCAGCACCCCATCCTTAAACATGGCCTTGAGGCGGACGATGCCCGTCGTGGTTTCTTCGGTGGTGCCGATGATGTCGGACAGTTGGGACTGGCGGGTTTGCACCAGGGTG
>CAZWNR010000663.1:0-1955 GCA_964635665.1 uncultured bacterium
CAGGTGGCCCCCCAACCGCTGCACCGGGGAGCGGATCTGCTGAAGCCAGGGGGTGAGGGCGTCGCTGGCAAAGGCCAGGTTGCGTTCGCCCAGGGTAATCGTTTGCGTCCACTGGCCGTGGTGGTGGTGGTCAAACCGGAGGGTGAGGTCGGCCTGAAAGCAGCCGTTCAGCAAAAGTGCTAGGCCCATCACCAGCCCTAGTCCCAGGTTGCGGATGCCCCTCGTCCCCCTTACCACGCTGCCTGACACCGCTTATCGAGCCGCTTGCTGACTGAGGTACATGGCCTGGAGCACCAGGGCGGGATCCACCCAGTTGCCTTGGTACTTCATACCCCAATGCAGGTGGGGGCCTGTGGTGCGGCCCGTCATCCCCACGCGGCCAATGCGGGCACCGGCGGGAACGGTTTGCCCTGGGCGCAGTTGAATGCCGCCCTCGCGGTCAATCAAAACCTGGCTTTGGCCACTGCCCTCTACGCGGCCATGCATGTGGCAATAGATGTGAGTCCATTCACCCGACTGGATGGCAATGGAGGTACCGCAGGCCCCATCGTCCTCTACCCATAGCACTTGCCCCGCCCACCAGTTGCGAATATAGCTGCCGTTGGGGGCTGCGAGGTCTAGGCCGTAGTGAAATCGCTGGGAACCACTGTAGGGGTCACGACGATAGCCAAAGGGGGAGGTATAGGTCTGGAAATTTTCGACCGGGAAGGAGGCCTGGGTCCACAGCATGGTGCTGCTGCCCAGGGCAATATTTTGAGCCTGAACGGTCTGGTGGAGGGGAATGACGGCGGCGGTGGTCAGGGCTGTCCCTAGCAAGGCCAGCAGCAAACGGGAAGGCAAGCGCCGAACAAGGGCAGGTTTAACCAGGAGTGGCCACTTCATACGCATACAACTGAGTGGGAGCAGCGAACATCCCCCTGAGGGGTGGATATCGCCCTAAGCTTATCCCAGATTTCCGTAGGCGAATACTCTTTTTGCCAAGGAATAATCCCCCCTAACCTATGTCCTAGGCCGATCTATCGCCGCCCTTGAGGAATTCAACGGTTGCAGCCGCAGGGATATCTTTACAATAGGAGAACTGTTGACCCTCACCTAAGGACTCTGTGATGCAAACCCTCGCCCTAACCTCCGAAAACGTCGAACAGGTGTTGGATGACCTGCGGCCCTACCTGCTGGCCGATGGCGGCAACGTGGAACTAGTGGAAATCGATGGCCCCATCGTGAAACTGCGGCTGCAAGGGGCCTGTGGATCTTGCCCCAGTTCCGCCATGACCCTACGCATGGGCATCGAGCGCCGTCTGCGGGAATTTATCCCCGAAATCGCTGAAATTGAGCAGGTATTCTAACCCCAACGGCCTGACATCGCCCCTGTAGGTTGTGTTCCGCTGTGTCTGAGCTTGGCCCTCACCCTAAATCCCACTCCCAAGCTGGGAGTGGGACTTTGAATGGTTTCCGGCTCCCCTCTCCATCCTGGGAGAGGGGCTGGGGGTGAGGGCAAATCAAATTCGTAGGGTGCATTCGCGAAGCAATGCACCACCTATAGCTGAACCTGTTAACCCCAATCGATACCCTGCGCCCATGCCTCCATCCCAGTCTGCTCACGTGATTGTTGTCGGGGCCGGGGCGGCGGGGGTGTTTGGGGCCATTGCCTGTGCCGAAGCCGCCCCCTCTGCCACCGTTCATCTATTTGAGGCGGGGCGGGAACCCCTGGCCAAGGTGCGGATTTCCGGCGGGGGGCGCTGCAATGTTACCCACGCCTGTTTCGATCCGGCGGTGCTGGTCAACCATTACCCCAGGGGCAGTCGTGCCCTGCGTGGCCCCTTCACCCAGTTTCAGCCCAGAGACACCATTGTGTGGTTTCAGCGGCGGGGCATTGCCCTCAAAACCGAGGCCGATGGCCGCATGTTCCCCACCACGGACGACTCGGCCACCATTGTCGATGGCCTATTGGGGGA
>CAZWNR010000664.1:0-1330 GCA_964635665.1 uncultured bacterium
GTTAAAAATTATGTCGAACAAAGGATCGCTTCTGCCAAGCCACCCACATGGAGCTAAGTTAGCACAACTGTTCTCCTATGGGTGGAAGTGGATTGAAGCCCCCAACGAGGGCAACCGCCCCAACTGGAAGACAAACGACCGCTTCCCCATCAAACCCCGCACCCTGTGGGCAAGATTCCAGGATGCGGCCACGATCATCGGAGTGCGGTTTGGCAGCTCCACCTGCTACGCCCTGATCGACCTCGATGCCGGAAGCCCCTACAACAGCCCCGAACAAATCGCCGAAATTAAATGGGCACTCGAAACCATCGGCATAACCAGGACGATCACCCTTCGCAGCTCATGGAGCAACGGCATCCACCTGTATCTGCCCTTGCCCCAAAACTTCCCCACCTGGGGCGTGGCCGTCGCCCTAGAGCAGTGCCTACAGTGCCACGGGTTCGACATCAAGCCAGGGCAGCTAGAGCTATTTCCTAATACCAAAAGCTACGCCAAACCCTGGGAAGGCGAATACACCGATTACAACGCTCACCGCCTGCCATTGCAACCTGCAACAGGCTCAATGATGTTGGATGACGACCTAAACCCCATCCCCAACGCCGACAGCTTGGCCATCTTCCTAGCCCGGTGGGACAACGCCACCGCCGCCAACGATGTGCAGGCCATCGGTGAGGCCATCGCCGCCGCCAGGGCCAACCGCCGCCGCCGCCGTCGGCAAACCAACGGCAAGATAGAGAGCTGGAAAGCCGACCTAGAGCAGGTGATTGCCGAGGGCTGGACAGACCACGGCCAAACTAACCACCTGCTGAAGGAAATCGCCTGCTATGGCCGCGTCTTCCTCAAGCTGGAAGGGCAAGCCCTGGTAGACCACATTGAAGCCACCGCCACAAACGCCCCTGGCTTCTTCGAGTGGAGCGATCACCAGCATGAGCTAACCCGCCGCGCCAAACATTGGGCCAAATCCGCTGAGGCATTCTACTGGCCCCTAGGCACCACCCCCCTGAGAGAACGCACCACGCTAAGCCATAACGAATACCGCACCACCACGGCCCGCGAACGCATCGCCCAGGCCGTCAAAGAGATCGGCAACACCGTGGGCCTCGGTATCCGCGCCCTGGCCATCAAGATCGTTGAGCTAACCCAGTGCTCTATGGCCACCCTCTACCGCCACAAAGACCTCTGGCACCCAGCACCACCTGCTGCTGAACCAGCACCACCACCCCCTGCTGCTGAACCAGCACCACCGCCCCCAGAGGCGCAGTGTGTAACAGCCCACCCAGAGCGGGTTCCAGGCAATATCGCAGAGTGTTTGGCCATTCTCAGAGAAGGG
>CAZWNR010000664.1:1354-1953 GCA_964635665.1 uncultured bacterium
TCAAGGTGTTACACACCATCCCCCCCATAATGAAGTGTGTAACTTGAAATCCGCCTTCCAAAAAAATTTACCTCCGGGGGGAAGAGAGGGGGTTCTAGGGGGAGAGAAGGGTTATCCACAGCCCCAACCTGTGGAAAACTCCCCCGGTGTGGGCTGGCTGCCTCGGCTCGACTGGAAAGAGGGGGCCGTGGGAGATGTCTAGCCGAAATACCGACCTCTCTCCCCTGATCGCCCAGGCCGATGCCCTGCGAATCGAGCTAGGTTACAGCCGATTCAGCCACCTAAGTGCCTGGTGCGATGACGGCTCCCCACTGACCTGCGACGCCGGAGCACTGGAGCGGCTGATCGAGCGGCTGTGCATCCTCTGGGCTGAACGTTAGTAGGAAATAAAATCTATTTCTTATTAGCGAAATAGCCTGTTTTAGTTTCTGTTAGCTAAAAAACGGCTTAGTTCTTATTAGCTGCAAAATTGACTTCTTAATAGTTAAGCGATGAACCGAGCTGCATCCTTGCGGCGGTGGATCCGTCTGTGGCAGCTCTATGCAGCGTTCCGCAAAGGGCAGATCGCCCCATCCACCTATCAGAGGGACTACGCGAAG
>CAZWNR010000665.1:0-1950 GCA_964635665.1 uncultured bacterium
GCAGCAATGCACCACCTAGAGCCTTGGACAGAGAAACCAGACCCAATGTTTTAGATCTGACGCACCAGTAGGTTGGGTGCAGCGACAGCGGAACCCAACAATCCAGGAGTCACACCCTTTAAAACCGACGTTCTACAAAAATACCCTAGGGCTTCTAAACCCTGGGGTATTTTTATGCCGTGAATGGATGGAACCAATGTGACTAATGATGACCCTTGGGCCTGAATGTCTGCAATCGGTGATAGGATGTTAACCACTGTCGGTTCTGGTGGGGATCAGCCACTAGAGGAAACGGGGAAAGAGCAGTGAAAATCTGCCGCTGTCCCGCAGCTGTAAGCTAGGTTTGAACTCCTTAAGAATTCAGCCTTAGTAAGTCAGAATGCCCGCCGATAGATGTTCTCTACATAACCCATCTGCGAGGTACGGATGTTGTCCTTTCTGCTAGGGCAGTCGCACATCAAGCGATTGCAGCTTTTGAATTTAAAGTATTCCTACAAAATTGACTCCCATAGTCAGATTGAGGAGCCAGAAACTACGGTAAGTCAGGGGCTTAAATCCCCTGACTGAGTTATCTTGCGCCGGTGAAAACTTTGCAGTGGGGCGAATTGGGCCTAATTTAGGCTTTGGTCGCTCCCTAAATCATGGTGGAAGGCTGGAAGGGCCTAGCGCAGTCTTTTCTGGAGTGGGGTGGTCTTGCCTCTACATCGTTGCCTTCACAGGGATGGGTGATAGGTTCCGGCTGAGCCTAACGCGCCGTCTGGGCTGCAAATTTTCTCGGATAAACGTTCCCTGTCCTCCATCGTTGGTCCCAATCATCGTTGTCGTCGACGATAAAAAATCACCGTGTCAACGATAGATTCTAGTAGCAAATTGATGGGCAAGGTTGAGTGACGAAAAGGTTGTTTTTTGGCCTAATGTCAAGGCTCAAATTAAGTTCAAGTTGGTAGATATTTTGCCAAGTTTATCTTTGGTTTTGTGTTGATTTAGCGGTTCGATAGCGATTTGCTTCTGGGGGTTCTAGAGGATGGGTAGCCCAAGGATGGCTGATGCTACATCCAAATTGGAAAAAACCGACTCCCAGCCCAACAAACCGTAGGGGCGAGGTCTCCTCCTCCGTTGATACCAGGGGCAAACAGGCCGAATTTCACATGAGTTGTTGAGGAGTATTGAGGAAAAACACATGGTGGAACGATATTGGTGGGCGAAGACTTCGGGGTGGGGGCTAGCGTTGCTGCTGTGGGGTGCTGGGTTTGGGGTAGCCCAAGCCGAGACAACGGCGTCCGAGGAGCTCTCTCAGGAGGAGATGGCTGAGGTATCGGTAACGGCGGCAGACTTAGCGGCGGATCGCCCCCTAGTCAGTGAAGATTTAGGGCCTGATCCCGGTACCGCTGCGATGCAGGCCGAGCCTCGGTGGGATTTGGCGGCGGAAATCCTTGCCCCTGCGCCATCGGTGCCGAATCCAGAGGATTTCTATGTCCAGGTCGATAACCCAGACGGGGACGCAGACAATCCCCCAGGCAATGACGCCGGGGACACCCAGATCGACGACTCGGTAGATTCTGAGTCCACCGATGGGGCCGCAGGGGAGGATGAAGAACCTCTGATTCGGATTTCGGTGACGGGGCAAATCTTGGATCAGCCCGTCTTCACCCCTTTTCGGCGGGAGGGCACGGTGCGGGAGGCCAGTCAGCCCGTCTACGTCATTAACCGTGAGCAGATGGAGGCCCAGGGAGCGCGCACGGTTAATGAGGCCCTGCGCTACCTGCCCGGTGTGTTGAGCGAAGGCACCAGCGGTGGGCAGTTGGGAGCGCAGAGCGGGCAGTTCATTCGGGGGGGCAGTTCATCCCAAACTCTGATTTTGCTGGATGGTCGGCCCCTCAACCAGATCGGTTCCTTTGGAGCCTTCGACCTATCTACGCTGACGGTGGATGCCATTGAGCAGATCGAGGT
>CAZWNR010000666.1:0-1944 GCA_964635665.1 uncultured bacterium
GTTTCAGGATGCCGCCGAAATCGAACCCCTGGCTCTACGGGCGGTACTGGCGGATCGCCAAACCGGAGACTTTGCCAACATTCTGCGGGCCTTAGGCTTCACAACCCTCTTTCAACCGAAACGGGCCGTTTCCCAGGCTGAAGCCGCCGCCGTGCTCTGGCGCTTTGGCCACCAAACTGAAGGAGTCTCGGTTCAGGATCTGATCCAGCGGGGCTCTGCCGCCGAAGCCGCCAGCCAAGACCAGCGCTAGGACAGCCTCTCGCGTTGAGATGGAACAGATTCAAGGATCGCAAGTAACGGATGCGGGGTCACCCATCCGCAAGGAGGGCAGACCCATCTCCCAGCCGATCTGCCCTGCGGGCATCCCTGGAGAAACCTATTCTGCCCTATACCACCGAACTGAGTTGATGGTCTGAATTTTTACCGCGATCATCCCTCTTGACTACTGATTTACCCTTGATGGCTCTCCACCAAACCTCAGCCACAAAAAACGAACTTCTCTGACCTTGGGATAGCCCCTCGACTATGTCAGAAAAGTTCGTTTTGGGAGTATTTTTTGTCAAAAAGTCTGCGCGGCGAAAATCCGCAAATTACGTTCCCTGGTTGTTACAAAGCGCCCAGGTTGGCGAGGCCCAAAATGACTCCAGCCCCCAGCAAATGGCCAAAACTGGTGGTGCCCAGCACCGCACCCACCCCAAAGCCACCAAACAGGTTGGAGGAGGGCATGGCTGGCCCCACGCTGGGGTATTTAATGGTGAACTTGCCAATGGCGATGGCCAGGATATTGCAGACAATCATCACCGCTGCCACCTTAGGGCTCCAGGTGAGGGTGGTGGGAACAGCCGCGAGAACAGGTAGGAATGCCACAGGAATAACCTCCAAAACACAACCGAGATGACAGGGCGGCGATCACCCCAAAGGGCTGATGGCCAATGCGCCGAACCGCTACCCCTAAGCCTCTCTAGCCCGGCGGGGCGCGTCCGTTAGGCTTACTTTTCCACGGGGCTGTAGATTTCGGTGAAGGACTGTTGCAAGAATTTACAATCTTGGAAAGTAACGACGGTAAATCTATGGAACACGCCTTAACCTGGTTTCCCCTATTAGGGACGTTTATCTGGCTGGCCTGGGCGGGCTGGAATGAGTATCAAAAAGTGCAAACCTACGAAGCCTGGGCCACCGGGGCCGACCGCTGCAAGTACGACATTCGCGCCGTTTTGGCCCAGCGGGGCACTACCCTTACCTGGGGCAAGCCCACCCGCCAAGGCCCCATTGATCTCGCTAGCATTGCCCTAACAGAGATTGAGTCCATTGCCCTCCATGTGAATGGTGCACCGGTGCAGGCAGGCACCTATGTCAAGCGGGGGCAGCGGACGGAGATTGTCCTCACTACCCCTGGGGGGATCAGCTACCGCATTCCGTTTATTGAATTCCCCATGGCCCAACAGTGGAAAAAAGCCTTGCAGGAATCGCTACAGGCGCTAAAATCGGCATCATCTTAAAGGCCCTGAGGCGCTGCCGACGCTGCTATGTCCGACGTTTCTTCCGTTTCCCGCGACCAACTTCAGGCCCGTCGTAAAACCCTACGTCGCCGCCGCCGCCTGTCCCTCAGCCAGTCCCTCTGGCGCTGGTTGGCCATGGCAGGGCTAACGGGGGCCGTGTTTTGGGGAGCCACTCGGCCCATCTGGCTGCTCCAAAGCCCAAACCAAATCCAGGTGAGCGGCAACGAACGGCTTAGTGATGAGGCGCTGCAAGCCCTAGTGCCCATCGACTATCCCCAGTCCCTACTAGAGGTGGAACCGGAGGACATTGCCCTGCAATTGCGCCAGCGTGCCCCCCTAGTGGAGGCCAAGGTGAGTCGCCAAATTTTGCCCCCTCGGCTCAAGGTACAGGTGCAGGAGCGGGTGCCGGTGGCAGTGGTCTTGCCCGCCAGGGGAGAAGGAGAGG
>CAZWNR010000667.1:0-1912 GCA_964635665.1 uncultured bacterium
CCGGCGACAGGTGTCCTATATCAATTACTCTGTGGTGTCTTGGCCGGTAGATTCTGACTGGCATCGGCAAGTGCTATCTAAGTATCTTAGCTACGCAGCCAAGGCTAAGCAACGCAAAAGTCCTTTTGGGGCCGGTCAAACCCCGGCTTGGCCAACGACCCCCCTGGCCTCACCAAGGGACGATCAGGTTACCTTTATCGTCGATAGCCCTACGGAAATTACCGGGACAGCGGCGATGCCCAGTCCAGTGGCCACGGCCCATCCCGCCCCCACCGCAACTCCCCCACCAACGGCTACCTCCTTGTCGCCCCTCCAGCTTGAAATGGATGGGCCAGATGTTCCCGTAGAGGAGGAAACTCCCCTAGCCAGCCTTCCTCCCAAGGCTTTGATGCAGGCTTTGGTGCAGCAGGTGCTCAGTGAGGGCATTGGCCGTCTGTATTTTGAGCGGCAGGCCCACAGCGGCAGGGTTCTACGCAGCCAAGACGGCGTCTTACAGTCGGTGATCGACGATCTCAATCTCGACCTTTTCCAGGGGGTGATCAACGAACTGAAGCGGCTCACCCACTTACCGCTGTTGTCTGTGACGAAGACAAAGCAGGTGGAAATTGAACGGTTGTATCGCCATGAGCGAGTATTGCTACGCCTGCGTATCATCGCGGGCAACCACGGAGAAGAAGCCACGCTACAGGTACTACGGGGAGCCGCCCTCAAGTTTTACCAGCAGCAGCAAATCGAACAACTCGGACGAGACGCCCTAGGCATTGCCCAAACCCTTCAGCAGCGCATCCATGCCATTCGCGATCAGGCTCGCGAGAACCTAAAAACGGGCAGCCCTCCCACTGCGGCTCTGCTAGCCGTCAGTAGTATGCTGAAGGCGATGGAGACCCAAATCAACCAGATCCTTCAAAATCAGGAGCATTCCGATCCGTCCTAGCTTCCGTCCTATGGTTGTCGTCACTTGGGCTAGGGCATTCAGACAAGGTTCAAACGTTGGAACGTTCTAACCTTTAAGGGGACAATGTCTCAGCCAGACTGGCTACAGCTACAGATTGAACCCGTTCAGGTTAGGGATCAATCCTCTGGGCTCAATCCCTAATCTGAACTTAGGTCTCAAATCTAGGGTTGGGCCTTTGCTCCCTAGTCCTTGGAGCGCTGGCCCCAGGCGCTGGTCATGCGGCCAAAGTTCACCTTGAATTCATCCAACCCGAGCCAGTCGCCAGGGCGATCCTCGTCCCAGGAGGCGGAGAGGACGCCGTAGGTGAGCCCCACCACCCCTAGCCCGAAGCAGCCCAGGGTGGTCAATAGCACGGCATAGGGCGGCAGTTCTACGTTGCCTTTCACAATCAGAAAATAGCTAACAAAAAAGGCGACAACGCCAAAAAAGGTCGGCGTACCCGAAAACACCAGCATCCGGCGCAGCATCCGCTGGCTGACCACCTCTGGAATGGCGGTGGCGGCGGCCCGCTGCTGGGCTTGTTCGCGCTTCTCGGCCCTGGCCTTGGCTTTTTCGCTAATCGCCTTGGCCTTGGCCGCAGCGGCAGGAGAAATAGCGTCTGCTGTCCCTGGCGCTGAGCTTGCTTGGGGGGAACTCTGCTTGCCCTTGGCTGGGGCCGTGTCTGAAGCCCCATTGGCTCCCTTGCTCTTTTTACCGGGTTCAAAGGGAAGACGTTTGCGGGATGAATCTGGAGCCATAGCAAACCGAAACCTAACGTAGTTCTGGAGATGGGACGCCCATCCCGTGTTCTTCTAGCCTACCGAATCCATGGCCAGAGGGAAATGCCTGCCACTAGGCCGTATAGACCTGGAAGCCCCCATCTCTGGGCAATCCATAGGGGATTTCCCTTGGGTGGAGTAGGTTGCGATGATCCCCCCTGCCCCCCTTACCAAGGGGGGTACAGAATAAAGCTTGGAC
>CAZWNR010000668.1:0-1902 GCA_964635665.1 uncultured bacterium
AATGCCCATGGCGGGCAGGGTATTGGTGAGGGGAATGGGGATCATCATTGAAATCGCCATCAGGCTAATAGCCGACCCAATCACCATACGCCCAGGCTAATCGCGCCATCGTCATCTAGCAGGCCAAAGCCCGTCACAAAAATGCCCATGGCGGGCAGGGTATTGGTGAGGGGAATGGGGATCATCATTGAAATCACCATCAGGCTAATAGCCGACCCAATCACCATACGCCCAGGCCGACTCGCACAAACGGGAGTCAGCCGAGGGCGAGAAATGGCCTCTAACCGCCACAGCCAGGGGGTGCCAGCGGTGATGATTTTCTGCACCGAAGCGAGGTCAAAGGCTTTGTCATTCCACTTCTCGGGCATCCAGGGCCTAGTACGTCCCATCACCAACTGCACTGCCAAGAGGAACAGCAGTACCCCAAAGGGCACGGAATAGCCAGGGGCAGGGATGGGCAGGGCAGAGGGCAACGACAGCAGCACAAACAAAAAGCCGAAGGTGCGCTCCCCTGACAGGGTGAGAATTTCTTTGAGGGTAACTTGGGGTGCTTTAACCGTTTCAAAAAAATAGTGGTTCAATTCGGCGGACAATCGGGCCATAGAGGTTCGATAGGGTAAGTTGTTTAGGATTTAGAATAATCGTGCTAACTCTAGCAAATTATTCGAGCAACATTACGATTCCTTCCTCCACTCGTCTGGACGGCCATGGCCAAATCCTCCCAACCCCTAGAGGGGGATGCCCTCGTTAAAGAAGTCTGTCGGCGCATTCGGGTAGCCCGCAGCTATTGGGATGCCCACAACAACGCTGCCTGCCGAGGGGAGCGGGAAAAGGCCCTCGCCCTCTACAACCAGCTCACCAAGGAGCAAAAGGACAACATCCCCCAAACCCTACGCGTGTGGCTCCGCTACCGCAGCGAAAAATACTTCGGAGACCACCGCACCCCACCCAAGGGCCGATCTGGCAAAGGGCAGCACCGAAAATTCCCCTGAGCCAGAATGTCCCCGCGCCCATGGATTTCCCGATATCTACAGGATTTTCCGCACCCATGGAATGGCTACCCAATCGCCGCTATTGAAAGCCCTAAGACTGAAGCGGCCCAAGATCACCGATAATAGGGATAGACCTGTAACGTTTTGTGAATTATGCCTTTTCCCAATAACCTCACGACCCTAGACGGCACGGCCCTGTCTCCCGCCGTCCTAGAAAACAAGGTCATCCTGTTTGTGAACGTAGCTAGCAAGTGCGGCCTCACCCCCCAATACAGCGGCCTAGTAGAACTCGATCAAGCCTATGGCGAACGCGGCCTGGTGATTGTGGGCGTGCCCTGCAACCAGTTCGGTGCCCAAGAACCTGGCACCCCCGACGAAATCAAAGCATTCACCAAAACCAAGTACGACGTAGATTTCACCCTGCTAGAAAAGCAAGACGTCAACGGCCCCAACCGCAGTCCTTTGTATCAATTCCTCGTCGGCGAAGGCCCCGATATCGGCTGGAACTTCGGCAAATTCCTGGTGGGCCGCGATGGTGAAGTGATCGCCCGCTTTGAACCCAAAACCCCTCCTAACGATCCTGACCTCAAAGCCGCCATCGAAGCCGCCCTCGGTTAGGGAAAAATACATAGTGCCGTAGGGTGCATAACACTAAGGCGAGGCTAGCGCACTAGCGTCAGCCATGCCCGAAGGGCTATACGCGAAGCAATGCACCCCCAGAAAAACAGACCCCAGAGCATGACTTTGGGGTCTGTTTTTTATAGCTTGTTGTAGTGACCTGATTTCACGCCCCATCCTGCACGTTGACAGCACAAAGCCTGAATCAACGGTCATTCTTGCTAACAGCCCCCATGACTAAGCCGACGACTAAAATGAGAACAGCCAACGGTCAAGTGCTGCCAGCAACGTC
>CAZWNR010000669.1:0-1894 GCA_964635665.1 uncultured bacterium
CGCCTCGCTGTAGCGCCCCTGCGACCGATATAATTCCGCGAGATTGTTGAGGCTGGTGGCGACAGAGGGATGGGCCTCGCCGAGGCGATCACGCCCGCTTTGCAATGCCATTTCAAACCACGGTTGGGCCTGCCGAAAGGCCCCTTGGCTGTAGTAAAACATTCCAACTCTGTTAGCGGGGTTGATGACATCCTCATCGGTCAAAAACCGCTGCCAGGTAGTCGCAGCCTCTTCCACGTGGGGAATCAGCGGCGTTAGCCGCAAGATGTCATCCTGAGTTTGAGTTTGACCGATTTGGTTAGCCGCCAGAGCAATGGCTTTGCAATAGCTCTGTTGCAGCGGTGCCGTGCTGTCTAAGGCGGCAAATCGCACCCGCAAAAATTCTTGAATCAGCGGATGCAGTTGATAGATATCTTGATCGACGCGCTGAAGCAGACTGTTTTGCAGCAGCTTATTGCGCTGCTGCCGCAGGGTGGGCGTTGGCACATCGGCCAAACAAGCCTGTACCCACTCCCAGGCAATGGGCGTGGCGGCAAACAGGCTTAGCAGAGTGGCCAGGGTTTGGCTGGCTTCGTCTAGTCGCCGCAGGCTAAGTTCAAAGGCTTCGGCTACCCCCAGCTTTGCCGTCATGGTGGCTGCGGTTTCGTCTTTTAGCAGGGCATAGGCATCGGTGCGCATTTCATCCAGCTCGGCCTGCACTTCTGCTAGGGTCAGGTCTTCATCTAGCTCCAGGTAGCGACCCACCAGTTCCAGCGCTAGGGGCAAGCGACCTAATCGCGTACACAGGGCGGTGGCTTCGGAGAACTGAGCATCAATGCGGTCTGGCCCCACAATGGAACGCAGCAAGTCGAGGGCGGCCTCTGGGCTAAGCACATCGATCTCCAGGTTGTTGATGCCGGAGAAGCTTTGCCGCGTGGTTAGCAAGACTCGAAACTGCTCGGTCTGGGGTGGTAAATAGGGCCGAATATTGGCAAGGTCGGCCACATCGTCGTAAATAACCAGCATGGCCGAGGGCGCTAGGGGCCACTGTGCCCACACGTAGGCCACCTGGTCGGCCAATTCACCATCGGGGGGTGACATCCCTGCGGTTTTTGCAAATCGAACGATCTGGCTGGCCACATCTTGATCTCTGGCTTGCAGCCAGCAAATACCACCGGGATAGGTATCTGCGTCCAAGTGGGTGTAGGCATATTGCAGGGCCAGTTCGGTTTTGCCAATGCCGCCCATGCCCTTTAGGGCCGTAATCGCAATGCGGCTGGTTTCGTTCAGTTGGGCATGAACACGGTCGAGGTCTTCCTGGCGACCCACAAAGGTTTGGGTGCCACTGCGGGGTAGGTTGTGGGGGCAACGTTTGGGCGGCGGCGGCAGGGCAGGAAGCTGGGCAAGCAGGTCTTGAATTTCGTCCAGTCCTCGACCTGTAGGGCTTTCGGCCCACTTCAGCAGATCCGCAACACGGAGGGCTTGGGCAGCGGTGGCACCGGAAATCAGCCCGTCGGGTGGTTTGAGGGCAAACAACAGCTTTTCAAAGTCTCCTGGCACCAGGGCGCTGAGAGTGGTAAAAAGCTGGGCGCGATCCATGCTGCGGCCTGGAAATTTGCCCACATTTTAGCCTTTTAGAAGAAAACTGGCTGGGCCAAACCACGGCTCGCCTCCACTCCACGGTTATGGACAGGCCATCTTTTCGGCAATGGTTAGAATTGACCTAGCGCCGCCATCCTAGGCTGGTTTGGGGTCTGCCCCCTCCATGCTTTCTAGGGGTGGTCACTATAATAGGTTCCCAGCTTAGCCCGCCTGGTTGCCATGGGCTGGGTTGTTCGCCGTTGGTTGTTAGGAGAAGGCCATGATCACCACCACTCACTTCAAAATTGGCGAGGTGTCGCGCCAGACGGGGGTG
>CAZWNR010000670.1:0-1882 GCA_964635665.1 uncultured bacterium
CAACTGAGCAGTTTGGTCAGTCCATCAGGGGCAAAGACTACCGAGCCTTGGTCAGCCCTTGGGCTGACCTAACCCTAACAACCTGTACATGCACAAAGGGCGGATGAGGAGACTCGAACTCCCGAATGGTGGAACCACAATCCACTGCCTTAACCACTTGGCTACACCCGCCATAACTGCGTTTCCGCGTTTTTTACTCTAGCACAGGGGAGTAAACATGTGGAGTTTTTTCGGAGAAGAACCGGGAAGGCAAGACCCGATAGGCCCGTTGGCGAAGAAATTAGGCTGACTTTTAGAACGTATCTGCTGCATTGGATACTAGCGAACCCTAGTCCAATTCCTATAATGGGGTGCATATGTCTCTCCATGCCCTGACCGCTGGAGGTGGCGTGCCCCCAGGAGTTGTCTACTATGTCCCAATCATCCTTCGCCGCAACGGCCTATTTGTTGGTGTACCACGGCAGTCGAGATCCAAGGCCAGGGCAAGCGGCGGAGCGTCTAGCGCAGTTTGTGCGAGAACAGTTGGAGGGTCAACCGGGTACGGCATTCCGGTCTAGGGCGAGCTATGGCCAGGAGAGCCTTAGCCCCTTTGAACGAATTCCGTCTGCGGTGAGCAGCGTTGGGCATCGGTCAGGTCATTCAGATTCACGTCTAATGGGCCATCCTCCCCTGATCGGGACGGCCTGCTTAGAAACGGGGGCCATGCCGCTCCATCAACAACTGGTCAATTTTGGCAAACGGGTGGCCCAGGCGGGGGTCACAGACGTTCGCATTGTGCCTATCTTTTTGCTGCGGGGGGTACATGTTCTGCGAGATCTTCCCGCTGAGGTGCAGTTGGCCCAACAACTTCTGCCGGGGCTGACCTTGAGTCTGACGACGCACCTCGGCGATCACCCTGGGCTACGCAGCTTGGTCCAGGATCGGCTGCAAGCGACCACCGCAGACACTTGGTTGCTGTTGGCCCACGGTAGTCGGCGACCTGAGGGAAATCGAGCTATCCAAGCATTGGCCCAGTCCCTCGGGGGGACAACGGCCTACTGGGCGGTGCCGCCCCACCTCGATACCCAGCTTATCCACCTAATTCAGCAGGGGGTGCATCGGCTGGCGATTTTGCCCTATTTCCTATTTGCGGGAAGTACCACCGACGCCATTATTCAACGCACCGAGGAGATGGCGGAGCGGTTTCCCAGCCTGGGCATTCACCTGCTGCCCCCCCTTGGCCCTTCACCCCAACTGGCTCAGTTGGTGGTCGATCTAGCCCTCGGCCATGGCCCCACGAAGACGCCTCAGCCGGTGGTTTCCCTGAAGCGCTTGGCCCGTCGTTCGGCGATCCAGCCTTCTTCCATGGTTTCCTAGCCCGCTTGCTATCGATAGGCCGCCGATCATTCGCGCAGTCTGGGCCGTACCTTGGGCATCGATGACGGTCATTCGCCCCAGGGAAACCAGAGTCTGATCTCCACGGCGGACTGAAAAGAGGTCATGGGTGACGGTTCATCACTCTTGGCGGTTCAGTGGCATGATTTAAATTCAGCGTTTTGGCGATGACCTTGACCCCTTCCCCCTCAGACTCAACTTCAACCTATGGCAAGGTGTATTTGGTGGGGGCTGGCCCTGGCGATCCGGGGCTGTTTACCCTAAAGGGCAAGGGTCTGTTGGAATGCGCCGATGTGGTGGTGCACGATGCCCTAGTCAGTGCGCCAATTTTGCGGATGATTAACCCCCAGGCGGAGGTGATCAACGCGGGCAAACGGCGGGGGCGTCACTCCATGCTTCAGCCTGACATTACCCAGCTTTTGATTGAGAAAGCTGCCGATCATGCCGTGGTGGTGCGCCTGAAGGGGGGCGATCCCTTTGTGTTTGGTCGGGGGGGCGAGGAAATGGC
>CAZWNR010000671.1:0-1879 GCA_964635665.1 uncultured bacterium
GATGGTGACCCAAATGTCGCTCATGGTGTGGCGGGCATCGGCGATCAAAATCTTGCTGTTGAGAGCCAAGCCCACCCGCCGCTCGTAGAAAGCTACCCCAATGTTGATACCCAGCACCAGTAGCATGATCCACAGGGCGGTTGGCCCCATGGTGACGGGTTCGCCCCCGGTCAAAATCCGCTCGATAGCGCTGGTGAGAATTTCAAAGCAGGCAATCCCCAAAAAGGCGGCAATACCTAGGGCACCAATGGCCTCAAATTTGTGGTGGCCGTAGGGGTGGTCTCGGTCGGGGATGGGGTTGGCGAGGCGGTTGGTAGCTAAGCCGAGGACGTTGTTGGCGCTGTCGGTAACGCTATGGAGGGCATCGGCCATCAGACTTAGGGAGCCCGTCAACGTGCCCACCGTGGCCTTAAGAAAAACCACCGTTAAGTTCAACCCTAGGGTAATCAACAACACCTGCTGGACGGCTTGGCGATGGTCTCCCCCACCGTGGGCTTGGGCCTGGGCCATGGCTTCTTTTCCCCAATCGTAAACGCTTGGATGAATGCGCAATGACCGAGCCTGAGCCGAGGCCATTCTGCGCGGCAATCCGCCCCCAATGTACCCCGCACTCTGCGGATTTGGACAAGATCTGAACAAAACAAAAACGCCAATCCCACTGTGGGGGACTGGCGCTAAAAGCTCACAGATATGGCTGTTCTTAAGAATGCCCAATTCCCCCCTAAAACGTCGTCCCCCACGTACAGAATCCGAAAAATTCCAATTTTCTTTAGACTTCTATCGCGGATTTCACTCGGGCAAAGCCCATTGCGATGATCCCCCCTGCTCCCCTTGATAAGGGGGTACAGAGTGAAACTTAGACCGCTAGGTACTAGGGGGATCTAGAACCCAGCCATGGTGTATCTCACGCTATCGAGAACCGCTATAGGTTAGGGAAAATAGTGGGTCACTACTCTTGGTGCCTAGAGTGCTGAAGGGTCTTCCGCTGGCGAGTTTTCTGGCTGTTCTAACCGTTGCAGACAGGCTTCTAAGGCCGCTCGCACCGATTCGTGGGTGTATTCGTCGTCGGGGTGAGGGGCTTGGCCCGGTTTTTGGAAGTGGGGCCGTTCGTCGTAGATTCTTCCCCATTGCACGTCGGTTTGGTGTACCAGTTCGTAGAGGGTTTCGGGGGAAGCGAGGATCGTCTCTAACAAGTCTTTAATGGCTCCCACGGGGTTGTCTAGATAGCGGCTAAGGCGCATGGGATCATCCTCCAGCCAGCGCCCGAGCACCTGCTGAAGGGCACCTTCCAAGTCGTCTAGATTGGCCTTGAGGATCTGGTCCACTTCCCCCCGAACTTGCACCAGCTTAGGCACGGGGGATTCCCCTTTCATAAACCCGCCCGCTTCCTGCCCAATGGCATCCGCCAAGGAAAAGGGCCGCCCCCGGCGAATGTCCTGCTGAAGGTCGGCATCGGAGGGCAAGAAGGTCGAGTCTTCGCCAGCGCTGAGGGGGTCGGGCATGGTTAGTACCGTTGCGTTCGGGGATCATGTCTGGCGACCTATCAACAAGGGGCTTAAGCCCCTTGTCTAGGTTTTGGGATTAACCGACGGTGGGATGAACCCGCCTATTCGTACAGCCAGGAGTTGGCGCTGGTTTTCCAAGACACCAGTTCCGCCGCCGTGAACCAGAGGGCAATTTCGGCCTCGGCGGTGTCGGGGGCATCGGAACCGTGGATGATGTTGCGGCCCACGGTAAGCCCCAGGTCACCCCGGATGGTTCCGGGGTCAGCTTCCTGGGGCTTGGTGGCACCAATGATCTTGCGGGCGGAGGCGATCACATCTTCCCCTTCCCACACCATGGCTACCACGGGGCTAGAGGTGATGAAGTCCACCAGTCC
>CAZWNR010000672.1:0-1877 GCA_964635665.1 uncultured bacterium
CCCAGCACCAGAGAGGGTGCAAAAATACCCCCCGCCGCCCCAGAGCCATAGGCCAGCAGCGTCAGCAAAAACTTGGCCACAAAGGCCACGGCAATCAGTTGCCAGCCCGCCGATCCCGTCACCAAAAACTCTTGCAGGCCTGTATTATCCACCGCCGCCACGGGCAAAAATACCCCCACCAAGCCCGTGATCAATCCGGCTAAGCCAATACGCCCCGGTAGGCTCAGGGCTTTCAACTGCCGAAAAAAGGCCAAACTGCCAAAAATGCCCCGCCGAAACAGCGACCCCAGCAGTCCCGCCAGCAGTCCTAAAACAACCAAAAAGGGCAGGTCATAGACCGACAGGCTGACGGGCTTGGCCTCCATCACCAGGTTCAGCCCCTGCCCCCCCAGCAGCCGCGACACCACCGCCCCAATAAACGAAGCCAAAATGGCGCTGCCCAGGGTGAGGTCAGAGAAATCCTGGAGCAGTTCCTCCACCACAAACAGCACCCCGGCGATGGGCGCATTAAACCCCGCCGCCAGCCCCGCCGCCGCCCCCGCCGAAATGAGCTGCCGCCGATACTCCGGCGAGGTGGGCACCCATCGACTCAGCTGCGCCGCCAGGGCCGCCCCAATCTGCACCGTTGGCCCCTGCCGTCCCAGGGATAGCCCCGATCCCAGGGCCAGCAGCGTACTGCCCAACTTCACCAACGCCACCCGCAAATTGAGGGGCATTTTTGCAAACCCCAGCGCCGCCTTCACCTGGGGAATGCCGCTGCCCGACGCCTCCGGGGCCAAGCGTTCCACTAGCCAACCCGATAGGTAGCCTCCGCCTAGGCCAATCAACGGCAGCGCCACCCATAGGGGCAGGGTCGTATTGGTGCGCCATAGGGTCAGCCATTCCACCCCCTGCTTTAGCAGCACCGCCGCCAACCCCGACACTAGACCGATCACGCAGGCTTCTACCACGGCCACGCGCTTTCGACTGAGGAACGGTTCTAGGCGCTTTTGCAACATTTATAATATTGATAGACTTACCCGCCACCCAACTTGCCCTGACTAATACTAAATCCTGGTGCACGACCTGTGTGTTTAGGTCGCCAAGGAAACTCTGCCCCTATAGTTGGATCGCTTGTGAATTGGGGATTTGGGTGGGTAAGGGAACCTCGCCCCTACGGTTGAATCGCCTATAAATCGGGGGGCGGAATTCAGTCTGAGGTTGATCTGCACTAGATTCTGAACCCTGATAGAGTAACCAACGGATACGGATATAGCCTACCTAGAATATCCCCATTAGGTTTCTGCCATCGTCGCCATGAGTGCTTCCAACGTTTTTAACAGCCCGCTTTCCGATTTCCCTACCCCGATGGGCAGCACCTTTCCTGCGCCAGAACCGGGCCTCTCCATTGATGATGTGCAGCGCTATCTGAACCGTTCGCGGGCCTCGGTTTATCGCTACGCCAACACCGACCCCGACCTGCTGAACCCGCCCTACGACCCCAAAAAGCTCAATCCCGAACTGCGCCAAACGAAGGACGAGCCCTTAGTCTTCCGCCCCCAGGAGGTGCGCCGCTTTGCCGAGGAAGTGCTGGGGCTTCAGCCCGTCATTCAAGTGCAGCCTGCCCCCGAAACCGTGACCACCGATCTGCTTCGCCAAATCTTGACTGAACTCAAGGCTATCCGCCACCATCTCGAGCAGCAGGATTAAGTCACGCCAGCTTTTCACCCCTATCAGGAAAATCAATCGTAAATTCGGCGAGATTGGTTGCCCGCAGGTAAGATTTACCGAACAGAGATGTTATGGTGCTATGTATAGACTTTTATCGATGTAAAAGTTTTCAACATTTATTAACTTCAATAAGAGGATTTAGGTGCTGGCGATGGGCATCACGAATC
>CAZWNR010000673.1:0-1866 GCA_964635665.1 uncultured bacterium
CTGCCCTACTGGACGTTGGACTACGGCAAGCCCCACCTGATCATCCCCTACACCCTCGACAACAACGATATGCGCTTTGCCACCTATGCCGGGTTCAATTCGGGGGATCAGTTCTTTGCCTATCTGCGCGATGCCTTCGATACTCTCTACGCCGAAGGGGATGAAGCTCCCAAAATGATGAGCATTGGCCTCCACTGCCGTCTCGCCGGTCGCCCTGGCCGCGCCGCTGCCCTGGCCCGTTTTCTAGACTATATGCAGGGCCACGAACGGGTATGGGTTTGCCGTCGGCTAGACATTGCCCACCACTGGCATAGCCACCATGCCCCTGATCTGGACTAAACAATCGTTGCAAACCCTAACTCGATCATCACCCATCCCAGATCCAGCCGATTTATGAAGGTTGCAGGCTACTTGTGCAGGTTAATGACGTGGGATCCCACGGCAATGCCAAATTCCCCATAGACATCCTGGCCGAGCAGCCCTACGCTACCGCCAATGGCCACGACCATGGAGGTTTTGCGCAGGCCGCCCACCTCGATGAAATCCACGTAGCCAATGGGTAGGCTGACCACGCTGCCATCGGCAATTTTGACCTGGGTGCTGCCCACAATCACCACGCCAATCTGCTCGGCCATTTCAGGGGTAATCAGCGTTCCCGTAGCCCCCGTGTCAAACAGCATGGGGAAACTATGGCTGCCCCGCTGCCCCTGAAAGGTCACCTCTACCACCGGGGTTCCCCCCCGCCGATCTAGGATCGGAATCTGGGCCACCAAGCCATCGGGGGCCGCTGCCGGGGCAGCGGGGGTCGGAGCCGTAGGCTGCCCGGTGGCTCGTCGCTGGGCGGCGGCGAGGTTGCGCTGATACTCCTGCACCTTGGCCTTGGCCTGGGCGTGGTTAGGGCTATTGGCGGGAACCTGTTTCATCAAATCCACGGCCTGCTGCCAGCGCCCTACGGCCAGTCGCCAATCCTCCTGGGACTGGGCCGATTGCCCCAGCACCATGGCGCTGGTGGCTCGGTTCACGGCCTCTCGGAAATAATCAGGCTGAGCCTCGGCTGGGGCCTCTGGTGGTGGGGCGGTTGGGGAAGCGTCCGCTGCCGTTGGGGTAGTCGTCGCTGGAGGAGGGGTTGGTTCCGTCGAAATCGGCTCAGCTACCGGGGTAGAGTCCCCAGGAGGCGAGTGGGTTGTCCCCTGGAACGTGCCCCCGCAGCTTGCCAGCGCCATGCCCATAGCAACCAACGTCGTCGTTCTTGCCAACCCTTGCCATCCCATATTCCCTGCCTCGCTACGCCCTCTTAATCGGCCCGTGCATCCCTGATTGGTGACTCCACCGCTATGGCCTAGGATTCCCACTTTGGCTGGGAAAATTGTGCCCCACCGAGGGGTTGGGGATGCCTCGTCCCTGGAATTCTGTCAAGACTCCCTCAAGAGCGGCTGATCCCAAACCCGCCGTTTGGCTTTAGGATAGTAGCGCCCTGCGATCCTTACCCGACGGCCATGGTTTTCCTCGACGCTCCCCCCGCTCTTTTAGTTTTAGCCGATGGCTCCGTGTTTCGGGGTTGGTCCTTTGGGGCCAGCGGCACCGTCATGGGGGAAGTAGTGTTCAACACGGGCATGACGGGCTATCAGGAAGTGATGACCGACCCCAGCTACTGCGGCCAGATTGTCACCTTCACCTATCCAGAATTAGGTAATACCGGGGTGAACCCGGAGGATGAAGAATCCGCCCGCCCTTACATCAAAGGGGCCATTGCCCGCAACATCTGCGACATTCCTAGCAACTGGCGCTCCACCCAATCTCTGCCGGATTACCTCAAGGGGCATCATATTCCGGGCATCTTTGGCATTGATACCCGCGCCCTCACCC
>CAZWNR010000674.1:0-1848 GCA_964635665.1 uncultured bacterium
CATTCCCCCGTACGGGCGCACAGCAGTGCGCCCCAACCCCACGACCCCGACCCCGTACGGGCGCACAGCAGTGCGCCCCAACACAGCGGTGCGCCCCAACTTCACGCCCTAGAAATCAATGTTCTCGCCAAAAACGACCTGATTGCCGCCCAAAACCGGGGCTGGTTTGAGGGCCGCGATGTGCTGGCCCTGAATCTGGTGAGTTCCCCCGGTGCCGGGAAGACGACGCTATTGACCCAGACCATCAACGACCTCAAGGATCGCCTATCGTTTGCGGTGATTGAGGGCGATCAGGCCACCCTCCACGATGCCGAGCGGATTCGGGCCACGGGCTGCGAGGTGGTGCAGGTCAACACGGGCACGGGCTGCCACCTAGAGGCGGAAATGGTGCGGCGGGGCGTGCAAACCCTCCAGCCTCCGGCCCACTCGGTACTGATGATTGAGAACGTCGGCAACCTGGTGTGTCCGGCCCTGTTTGACCTGGGGGAACGGGCCAAGGTCGCCATTCTCTCGGTGACGGAGGGCGACGACAAGCCCCTGAAATATCCCCACATGTTTCGGGCCAGCCAGATTATGCTGCTGAACAAAATCGACCTGCTGCCCTACGTGAGTTTTGATGTGGAACGCTGCATCGCCTACGCCCGCCAGGTGAACCCCGATATCCAGGTCTTCCCCGTATCGGCCACCTCCGGGGAAGGGCTGGAGCATTGGTATGCGTGGCTGCTGGATCAGGTCAGCACCTTGGCGTAGTTCAGCCAACTCTCTTTGACGCGGAACCCCACGGATTCGTAGAGGGTTTTGGCCTGGTTGGGGTTGTCTTGGTCTACGCCGATCGTCACCGTATCGAGTCCGGCATTCTGGAGATGTTGCAAGCCGTAGAGCAGCATGGCCCGCGCCAAGCCTTGCCGACGGTAGCCCCGACGGGTGCCCAGCAACGTAATATTGCTCTCCTGGCGATGGTGGCGGGCGTTGTCTTCGTAGGGGATGTGGGCGGTGCAGAATCCTGCCAGGATGCCATCTTCGGCTACGGCTACCCAGTCTAAATCGGGCTGATAGGGGGGGCTTTGCCGTCGATGCTGATGCTGAGCCACGGTTAGGGGCACAAAGCGCCAGTGATCGACAAAGGTATCGTTGAACAGGGCTACCCAGTCCTCGACCTGGATGGTATCCGCCCGCTGCATCCTAAAGCCCAACGGCCACGACGGGGCATCTACCGGGAGGCTGAGGGAGCGCTGAAGCGTTTGAAAACAACGCACCATCTGAAACCCGTGGGCCACATAGCACGCCTGCTCTACGGTGCGATCTTGAACGACCGCCGCCCGCAGGTAAACCGGAATAGGGGAATCCAGTGGGGTAGTTTGCCCATAGGTTTGCACAAAATTCTCAGCCCAGTCGAGCAAGGTCGATTCCAAACCCTGGTGACGGTATCTGGGGTGCACCATGATATTCAGATGCCCATTCACCACAGGCGGATACGGGCCTGACGCTGGCGCTGAGTTTCCCTGAGCCATGGAGGCTGAAGATGCTGCCATGGACGGTTCTGGAGGAATATCCGTTCTGGGATTGGTCATCCACAGGTTCACCACACCCACCAGTTGCCCGTCCGTTGTTTCCCAATACTGCCGATACTGCCAACCACCGGGGGGCGGGTTATCCAACCGACGCTGAAGTTGATCTAGGGTGGGGGCGTGATCGCGAGGATCGGCCTGTTCGCAATCTTGGTAAAAAGCTACCAGGGCAGGAAAATCAGCCTGTCCCTGTTCGGGTCGATCGATGATCAACGGCAAAGAGGCAACCGTCATGGTATCCACCCAACCTTCATAATGGGGATCAATTCAGATCGCTACA
>CAZWNR010000675.1:0-1803 GCA_964635665.1 uncultured bacterium
CTACGAAGACGCCGTAGCCACCGTAGAAGCCATTGTGGCCGACCTAGAATCGGGGCGGCTGCCCCTAGCCGAGGTGCTCACCCAGTTTGAACAGGCGGTGCAAGCCCTGCAACGGTGTGAAACCTACCTGGCCGAGAAGCGATCCCAGGTGGATGTGCTGATCGAAACCCTCACCGATGCTTAGGTAAGGCGCATTCCATGGCAGATCATCTTTAGGATGGAGCCGCAGAACCCACGCGGGTCAAGGATTTCTGCATCTCAGTCGATCCTATGGGTCTGATTAACCTCAGTTGGGGTGAAATCTAGGGATCAAATACCCTGGGATGTTTCTTGCGGGGAGGAGGGCTAGGGCGCTCGCCCAGAGGATCTGTCCCCCCAAACCTTCGCTATCCTTGAGCATAGACCTCATCCCTAACCTCCTCCCTACAACAGCATGACTGTATCCTCCATCCCCGTTCAAAACCGACGAGGGTTGCGGGAACGCTTCCTCAACCTGATTAACCTGCGCGCCGATGAGCAGGGGCGCACCCTGTTGATGTTCGCCTTTTACACCACAACATCTATGGGGATTTTGTGGCTAGAGGTGAGCTCGGCGGCGCTATTTTTGGGGGAATATGGGGCAGCCCGATTGCCCTGGATCTACATCTTTAGCGCTGGGGTAGGGCTGGGGATGAGTGTAGTCTACTCTTGGCTTCAGCGCGTGTTTCCGCTGCGCTGGGTGATTGTGTTGATTTCGTTGTTGATGGCCCTACCAGTGCCCCTGTTTCGTTGGGGGCTAGATATTGAAAAATTTTCTATTGTTACGGTCTTTTTGCTGCGCCTTTGGATTGAAGCCATCTACAGCCTGAACGATCTTAATCTATCGGTAACGGCCAACCAGATTTTCAATATTCGAGAAATCAAACGCGCTTTTCCGATTATCAGTAGCGGCAACCTGGTTGCCGACGTTCTCAGCGGTTTTTCGGTCTATCTATTGATGGGATGGGTGGGTTTACCTAATGTCATGCTGCTGTCCTTTGGCATTATGATCCTGGGGACAGGAATGCTTTACTACCTGAGTGTTAGCTATGCCCACGCCTTTCCAGATTCGCCTAAACGACAGGCTCAGGATGTGGAGAGCTACCAGTCTAAGCAACGATTGAAGGGAGCCATGCGGCAGTACGTGGTGCTGCTGTTCTCATTTTTTGTGCTGGCCCAAATGCTGCTGTTCTCCATTGAGTTTCAGTTTTTTCAGCAGCTAGAAATCACCCTAGAGGTAGCCACAATCGCCTCATTTCTAGGGATTTTTAGTGGTCTTTTAGGGCTGATTGAACTGTTCACCCAATGGTTTACCTCCAGCCGTTTGATTGAGCGGGAGGGGGTGTTTGCGGTGGCGCTGGTACTACCCTCGGTGATTGTGGTGGTAGGCACCCTCACCCTGGCTCTCAGTTTGCCGATTTTTGGCGGAGCCTCGGCCCTCTTTTTTGGTCTGGTCATCCTCAAGTTCTTTGATGAGTGGCTGCGCTATACCCTGGTAGCGACGACGCGTCCGGTGCTGTTTCAGCCGATCCCAGACCGGGTGCGCAGTACGGTGCAATCGCTGGTGGGGGGCATTGCCGAACCGCTGGCTATGGGGGGCACGGGGGTAGCCATTCTGGCCACCATTGCGGTAGCGAATCGTCTGGGGTTAGATGATCCGATGCTTCAGTCCCAGATTTTTCTGATGGGTACCGTGGTGGCGGGGGTGATCTGGTTTGGCCTCATGGCCCTGCTGCGCACCCGCTACCTCAACCTGCTGGTACAGGGGGCAGAACGCGGCCTAAC
>CAZWNR010000676.1:0-1800 GCA_964635665.1 uncultured bacterium
TCTCCCCCAATTTGGTCTAGAAATGTCGCCACCACCGTCGGGATTTGAGAAACCGGAAAGGTCATGGCGTTGGCATCTTGAAGGGCCTCACCATCCAGGGCGTTAGGCAAATCTAGCTGTTTGCGGTTCTGGATCCGTGAACCATCGGTGGTCTCTTGCTCGGTTAAAAACCACCCATCCACAAAGTATTCCTCGGATTTTTGCCGACTGGGCCGCACCAGCACCAACAGATAAGGGGTGGATGGGAAATCTTCTGAGGGGTTGGCCTTCGGTGGTAATTGCGAAAACGCATCCATAAGTGGGGGAATGGCAATGACTTGGGTATTGAGCCAGTCTCGTAGGGGTGGTTTGGCCGCCCCCGCAATCTGGTCAGAGACTAAAGCGGCGGCAACCAGCAGGTGGAGGGGGGCATACCCGGCCTGGTCTGGCATGTCGGCCAAGTCTTGCAGCATTGCCCTCAGATCAGTGGGGTGGGTTTGTCCGGGTTTCCAATAGTCGGGCCGCAAGCGGCTATAGATAGGGCGGACAAAGGTTTCGGTCTCCGCAATAGCGGCGTTGAGCAAGGTAGCCAGTTGCTGAAGACTTAAGGGGGCTAGGGCATACTTGGCCAGGGTGGCATAAGAGGTCATGTAGGCTGTCCCTACAGCTTTTGGATGTTTCTCGGCTGCCGACATCATGCCGATGCATACCCCTGACTTTTCACTCCAAACGGGTGTGCCACTGAACCCTTTGGCGATGGATCGTCCACCTTTTGCTTCAACTGTGTCTATCTGCTCGTAGCCATTACCCACTCTGCCGTTATAGATAGCATTTACATTAATGCCAAGCCAGCTACCCGTATTAAAGTCTTGAGGCACACCCAGCATTTTGACAGGGAGTTCCCCTACGCTGTAGTCAGAGCCCAGGGGAACGGGTTGAATGGCCGTTGGGACAGGTGACGTTAGCTGGAGAATGGCAATATCTTCGCCCTCCTGGCCATCGATGGGTCGCCAGAGGATGATGTGGGCATTGAACGGAGTCTTAGCATCACTGAATGGGAAGTCTAGCCTAATGGCCGTGTCGGGTCTGTTTTGTGTGGTTTCGCTCCTGCCTAGGGCTGCATTGACGACATGGGCACAGGTCAGTACGTAGTTTTCTGAGAAGAGAAACCCAGCACCTACAACATCGCTTATGTCGTTGTATTGCCTGTAAATGCAGGCGATGGCAGGCTTAAAATTCTCAAACGTGGAATTTGGCGACATGCTCAGACAGCTAGAGTGATCGCTTGAAACATAAGACCCTATTTGCTGGGGGATGATTTAAGGACGCAGGGACTATGCCCCTACTCGGATGGCCTTTTCCAGGTGAGGGACACATCGAAGGTGACTTCGCCCCCCACCGAGCCAAAAATCACGCCAGCATCGGCGCTGAGCTTTAGCCCAAAGGTTACAGAGACTTCGTCGGCGGGGGTGGTCAGCCCAGATTGCATCCGATCCACAATCGTGGCCGCCACGGGTTTGACCTTATCCAGGGCTGCCTCCAGGGTCTCCTTGGCGTCATAGACCATCTGTCCCGTGTCAATCGCCACTCGCCCTACGGCAGAGCTGGCGGGCTCATCCACTTCGACTAAAAACTGGGTGCCATCCTCTAGGGAGAACCGGGCAATTTCCTTGTTTTCAGACATATCAATGTTTGACCTGGAACAGCAGTTATGGCTCAGTCGTCCATTAGTATGCCCCAATTCACCCAAATTTCCGAGGGGATGCTACGCAAGACAATTCCTGCCAATTCCCTACCCTGGGCTTGGTGATGGCGGTTGCC
>CAZWNR010000677.1:0-1796 GCA_964635665.1 uncultured bacterium
GGCGCTTTCGTAGGTTTCGAGGGCTTGGGTCATCAACTGCTTGCGCTCGTAGCTGTGGCCCAGGTTGTTGAGGGCGGTTACGTAGTCTGGGGCTACCTTGAGCGCCTCTTTGTAGTTGCGGATGGCTAGGTCGTACTGATCTTGGGCAAAGTAGGCATAGCCGAGGGCGTTGTAGACCAGGGCGGCGTTTTCTATTTCTTCGCCATCCACCTGCTTCAGCGCTTGCTGGAGGTAGAGAGCGGCCTGGGTATAGAGCTTTTTGTCGAGCAGCAGACTACCCAGCTCGTAGTATTCCTGGGCGGTGCCCTTTTCCTTGGTGAGCTTGTTTTGTAGGCGCGATAGGGTGCCCTCGATGCGGCGGGTTTTGAGCACCTGGCGCACCACAAAAAAGGCGGCGACGCTCAGCAACGCCAGAAGGATGGCCAGATAGGTCAAAAGTAGCTTGCTGTTCTCCATGGATTCAATATGCGTCCTACTAAATGCGCGTCCTACAAATCTGTTCCTATCTTGGCATGAGTTAGGCCCCAGTCAGGGGCTAGGGTAGTCCCCAAAAAGTGGTGCGTTCCTCTAGCCAGCCGCTTTGGTGCCATTCGCGCAGGCTTTGGTTGACGATCTGGCGCAGGTCGTTGAACTGAGTACCGTGGGGCAAGGCGATGGCCAAGGGCTCGGCGGTGATAACCGTGGGCAATAGGGCATAGCCCGGTTGTTCTTGCTGCCAGCCGACTAGGGTGCTGATATCCCCCGCGAAGGCGTCTACCTGCCCTTGTTGCAGTTGAGTTAGGCCCGTCTGGTAGCTCTCGGCGGGCACCAACTGGGCCTGGGGCAGCAGGTAGCGCACGGCGGCTAGGGTGCTGGAACCCTGAAGGAGACCAATCCGCCCCTGGGCTAGGGACTGAAGGGTGCTGGGCTGCTCCCCCTCTCGCACTAAAACCCCAGCCCCATCTAAGTAGTAGGGCAGGCTAAAGCTCACCAACCGCGATCTGGCTGGGGTCTGGGTCATCCCGGCAATGGCCAGATCGACGCGATCCTCCAGCACCGCAGGCAGGCGTTCACGGTTGCTGACTACCTCCAGCACCAGGGCATCGGGGTTATTAAAAATGCGCTGGGCCAGTTGGCGAGCCAAGTCAACCTCTAGCCCCACTAATGCTCCGGTGTCATCGCGAAAGCTGAGGGGTCGCCAATGTTCGCGCACCGCCACAATCAGGTAGCCACGGGCTTGAATGGTGTCTAAATCCGCAGCAAAAACTGGGGATACAGCGACCTGTACCCCCAGAATAAGACTGAAACCGAAGAAAACGGATCGTAGAGACTGCATCGCCATTGTCCGCTACGGTTTCTGTATCGCCATGCCAAAACCTAAGGCTGTGTCTGCAATCTAGGCTTTGCCTGCGACTTCCACAACCTTGGCAAAACCATCGGGATCGAGGACGGCCATTTGAGCGAGCATTTTGCGGTTGATCTCGATGTTGGCCTTCTTCAGTTGGCCCATCAGTTGGCTGTAGCTAATGTCGTGCAGACGAGCTGCCGCGTTAATGCGGGTAATCCACAGGCGACGGAAATCGCGCTTGCGGTTGCGACGGTCGCGGTAGGCGTAGCGCAGGGCTTTCATCACCTGCTGGTTGGCGGTGCGGAATAGCTTAGAGTGGGATCCTCTGAAGCCCTTAGCCAGTTTGAGAATTTTGTTGCGGCGCTTCCGGGCAACATTGCCGCGCTTCACACGTGCCATGACTGTTTAAATCCTTGGGGAGACGTTTAACCTAGACAAGATTGGATGGAGGACGGCTAACCAACGCTAG
>CAZWNR010000678.1:0-1794 GCA_964635665.1 uncultured bacterium
ACCCTGGCCGAATTCCAGGCCAACTGGTGGCTGGGCATCGTGTGCTTACTGGTCTCTGCCCCCTGGGTCTTGCGCTACGTGGTCTACCATTGGCCCACTTCCGCCACCCCGCTGCCCTACTTTGCAAATCAGCGTCAGCGACTAGGGCGAGAGGGCCCAGAAGCCTCCTAAAATCTAGGGAAGCATTGAGACGGGTGGCTAGGCCTTTTCCCTCACCCATAGTTTTCTGCACAAAAAAAGGCCGATCCGAGAATCGGCCTCATACCAAGTTTTGTACGGTCTAGCGAGACGGGGTTAGGGTGGCCTCGGACGCTTGTTCGTTGCTGACCACAGAGGACTTTAGGAGAGACTCGTTAACGAGCACCGGCTCCACCTCGACCCCTGGATAGGTGGGGGAAATGGCGGGTTCGATCTGCGCGCCATCGGGGCGCTGCTTGCGGTAGAAAAACATCCCTCCGGCAAGCAGGGCGGCGACGGCCCCAAAGCTCCCCGCCGCCTTGGCTAGGGCTTGGGTGTCGGGGGTGAGACTAGACCCAGGGCCACCCTCGCCAGCGGATCCTAACGAGGTTGTTAGGCCGGAGGCGGCCTTACTAGCACCACATCCCACGGCCTGCACTTCGGTAGCTACGCAGAGGGCTAGGGTGATCGTCGCTAAGCTAAGACTGGATAACGTCGTGAATTTCATCGCTGGTATATGGAGGAACGTCACAAACCTAAGGTTGCAAACCGTAAATACATTTAAACTATCGGTCCGCCAGAATCAGCATAGGAGGCTACAAAAGCCTGCCCTGTCTGCAACCTGTCATTGGGTAGCCGATTAAAAAAGCTGCCATGAATCCACAGCAGCTCCTTCGGGGAATTTAGGGAATGAATCTAGGGGCATTAACCTTATCAAGGCTGTCTCATCAAGGCAACCTTAGGGTTAGACGGTCAACGCTCACGCTTAGGCCTCAAGGCCAGACACGGGCTATCAAAAAAGTCTGACTAGGGGAGTGGCCATTTGGCGCTGGTTCGACAGGGGTGGCACGAGGTTTACTTGAAGCCTACGGCAGCCTGCCACACAAACGCCAGCAGCAGGAAGAAGACGGGGATGATAGGCAGAACATCCACTAGGGGATCGAACAGCGAATAGGCTTCAGGTAGCTTAGCCAGCAGCATTACAGCATCCATGAACGGTTAATCCTCTCTCTACACAGCCAAATGAACCAGACCCATTGACGAAGGGGAGCAACCCGTGCCCCCGGCTTCAGTCAAAATGTATCAGAATTATGGAGCATTCTATCATGCTGTGATCGCTATCCTAAGCCCAGAAGGACGGGCAATTTCGCCGCCAAATTGGGCAAACTGACTCCAGAGATGGTCAAGGGCACGGAGGGCGGTTCGAGGCCTGCCAGGGATCAGCCTTGCCCAGTCGTCACGACCCCAGGCCCCAGGGCCGGGGGTAGATCGCGAGTCTATTGTTTTGGATTGGCCCATGGTGTCGCCCCAGACTCCGTCACAACCTAGGCGTTCTGTGCGCCATCCTAACCCTGGGGAGATGGAACTTACCCCAGAACAGACCGATGCGCTGGCGGCGTTAGACAATTTTGTGGCGGGTCAAGAAAAACTGTACCTACTGACGGGCTATGCGGGTACCGGCAAAACCACTCTGTTGCAGGCGTTTATCCGTCGGCTGCGGGAACGGGGCGATCATCGGGCCATTGTGTTGACGGCCTTCAGCAACAAGGCTACCAAGGTACTGGCTACCATGGCGGCGCCGTGGCGGCTGCAGGTGGATGCCATGACCAGCTGCAA
>CAZWNR010000679.1:0-1793 GCA_964635665.1 uncultured bacterium
ATCGCTATCCCCTCTCCACCGCCCTGGCCCGCCCCCTGATCGCCAAGGCCCTCGTAGAAGCCGCCGAACGCTACGGAGCCGATGCTGTGGCCCATGGCTGCACCGGAAAAGGCAACGACCAGGTGCGCTTTGATGTGGCCATCGCTGCCCTCAACCCCGACCTGAAGGTGCTCGCCCCCGCCCGCGAGTGGGGCATGGGCCGCGAAGAAACCATCGCCTACGGGGAAAAAATGGGCCTTGCCTTCCCGGTGAAAAAGTCTAGCCCCTACAGCATCGACCGCAACCTGCTAGGCCGCAGCATTGAAGCTGGCCCCCTCGAAGACCCCATGAACGAACCCCTCGAAGAGGTGTTCCTCATGACCCAGGCCATCGAAACCACCCCCGACCAGCCGGAATACATCGAAATCGGCTTCACCAAGGGCATCCCCACCCACCTGAACGGGGCCGCCCTCTCCCCCGTGGATCTGATCACCCAAATCAACGAGATCGCTGGCCGCCATGGCGTAGGCCGCATCGACATGGTGGAAAACCGCCTGGTGGGCATCAAATCCCGCGAAATCTACGAAGCCCCGGCCCTGCTGGTGCTGATCGACGCCCACCGGGATTTGGAAAGCCTTACCCTCACCGCCGATGTCACCCAATACAAGCGCGGCATCGAAGAAACCTACAGCCGCCTGGTCTACAACGGCCTCTGGTATAGCCCCCTAAAGCTGGCCCTGGATGCCTTCATTCAGCAGACCCAGGAACGGGTGACGGGCACCGTGCGGATGAAGCTGTTCAAGGGCAACGCCCGCGTAGTAGGCCGCAAGTCTGACCTGGCCCTGTACAGCGAAGCCCTGGCCACCTACAGCTCCGACGACCAGTTTGACCACAAGGCCGCTGAAGGCTTCATCTACGTTTGGGGGCTGCCCACCCGCGTTTGGTCGGAAAACCTGCGCCAAGGCTAAAATCTCGGCATAACTCGAACCAGAAGCCCGGTTTCTTCAAGAAACCGGGCTTTTTGTCGTAAAGGGGTGGTGCATTGCGGCCAAGGAGATTTGGCGTAATTTTGCCAGGATGAGAGGGCCGCGAATGCACCCTACGGGAACTCTGGGAGTGGTGCATCTTCTGGGGTTATGTCCAATTATCGGCGCTTGTATCGTGCGGGTGGAAGCTATTTTTTCACCCATGTTACCTATCAACATTATCCATGGCTCTGTAGCGATTTGGGTAGGCAAGCTCTACGAGAGGCAATAACCACAATTCGAGAAAAATACCCCTTTACCATGGATGCCTTTGTGCTGCTGCCGGATCATTTCCACTGCATTTGGACGTTGCCGGAAGAAGACAGCGACTATGCGAAGCGGTGGCGGTTAATTAAGCTCATGGTGACTAAATCGTGTGGCCAACAATTGGTGTTACCCTCACAGAAAACCCCATCCGGTGAACGGCGACGGGAAGGCAACCTTTGGCAACGTCGCTATTGGGAACATTTCATTCGAGATGAGCAGGATTTTATCAACCATTGCGAATACATTCACCACAATCCGGTAAAACATGGCCTGGTTGAATCCCCCACCGATTGGCCCTATTCCACCATCCACCGATACATAAAATAAAGCCCAATCGTAACGCCCAAACGAACACCAAACGTAGGGTGCATTCGCGAAGCAACGCGGAGCAATGCACCAAAGCCCACACAAGGAAAAATCCGCGATAGGTGGGGTGTTGGATGGCCGAGGGGATGGTGCATTCAACCGTAGGGTGCGTTCGCGAAGCTATGCGCCCAAGCCCGTCCAGGAAGAAAAGCGGGA
>CAZWNR010000680.1:0-1787 GCA_964635665.1 uncultured bacterium
GGCGAGCGGGGCCACCCACCAGGGCAAACCCGGTTAGCGAGACCACCGCATCCACAATAGTCTTGGAATTATCGACGGGGTCAAAGAAGTAGGCATCCACGGGCTTAGAAAAGTCCAACCCGCCCGCAAACACGGGGATCACTTTTGCGCCTAGATATTCAAATTCCTGCACCATGGCCACATAGTGGGCCTCGTCCCCAGTGACGAGGTGCGTCCGTTGCAGCACCAGGCCAATGGTGGGGGCCAGGGGATCCTTTAGATCGTCAGAAATGTCGCGGCGGGAGGTGTACCAGTTGAGGTATTCCTTGATGTCCTCGAACATGGCGGGGGCCATGGGGTGCCAGATGCCCATGTCGGGGTAGGTGACAGGCTCTTCGTAGTCGAGGGCTTCGGTTTGGGGTGCGCCCTCGATTTGGCTGTCGGTGATCACGTAGCGGTCGGCCAACATCAGGAAGAAGTTTTCCAGGTTCTCTGGTGAGCCGCCCAGCCAGTACTGGAAGCTGAGCATGAAGTTGCGGGCATCCTGGGCCTTTTCCACGGGCAGGTACTTCAGCACAGTGGGCAGGGTGCGCAGCAGCTTCAGCATGGCGTCTTGGAAGCCTGCGCCAGACTTCTCCTTGCGCTTCTTCATGAAGGAGCCGATCATGCTCTTCGACTGGCCCAACTGCGCCATCGAGAAGCTGCCCATCTTGTTCAGGCGCATCACCTGGGGCATGGAGGGGAAGCACACCGCCACATCGAGCTGGTCGCGCACGGGGGCCACGGCCTCCACGACTTTATCAGCCAAGTCTTCAATAAAGATCAGTGAGGCGATGAACACATTAGCCTCGGCCACATCCCGCTTAAACGCCTCGTAGTTGTTGGCGTCGCGCAGTTCTTCGATTAAATAGCCGTTGACCTCAAACGCCACCTGGGAATTATTGGCGTTGATCGACCGGATGGCGGAGGATAGAGCACTCTGGTACTGAGGCTCTAACACCACATAGACCACCTTAACCAGTAAGCGCCCGTTCAGATCGTCGGGGGCAATGTGGCGAACAGTGGGCTTAACGTGGGTGAACATGCAGTAAAACTCCTTTCGCTGCTAAGGCCGAGGGGCTAGAAAAGGCCGGATTGCCAAGAAACTTAGTAACCCAGGCTTCACGAACCGCCAAATACTGTATCAAAGAAACATTTCTTAACGGAACCAAAGCCGAGATCCCATTTCCCTTTGTACCAGAAAACCTTGCCCCATCTAGGTTTAAGGCCCCCAGGTGACACAATTTGAAATAAATCCGGCTCGACTTCGTAACTAAAATTTACAGCCTATCGAGAGGCCTACTCTCATTTTTGTATCAAAACGTTAAATAAAATTCTTAGGGAGAATAATAGGGCAGCGGCTATCCCATCAAGGTTCTAGGCATACCGGGATCCATGTACCCCGGTATGCCAGGCTCATACCTCGGCATCTCCGGCTAAGTCGGAGGCATATATTAAGGGTAAGCCCACGTAGGACGGGTTAGCGTAGGCCAGCCCTGTCAAGATGAGGCCAGTTTTGGGGTGATCCCTAGGATTGGTCGCTGAGCCAAGGACTAGAGGTCCTTGACTCAAAGCCAAAATCCTCTGAAGAGGATTGGGAGCCGAGTTCCCCAGTCTGCGTTCCCCAGTCTGCTTCAGCAGACTTCTGGGGTGAGCCAGGGAGTTTACTCCCTGGTGGGCGTGGCCGGAGTCCCTTTAACTTCGGGTGGCAACTTAGGATTGGTCGCTGAGCCAAGGACTAGAGGTCCTTGACTCAAAGCCAAAATCCT
>CAZWNR010000681.1:0-1782 GCA_964635665.1 uncultured bacterium
GCCCCCCTGGCGCAGCATCTCGGCCCCAGATTCAGCGGTGAGCGGATGCCCCGCCGCAATCACCCCTCGACCCGATTGAACTGAAGCAGCGGCCATGGCAGATGATGGAAGATAAAGAATGTGCTAATCAAACGAATTTTTTGGGCGGCTGTCAATTTTTGCCATCGTTGAACCAATGAAGACCCAATACTACACAGCCAGCAGCCTAGACGGGTTCATTGCCACCGAGGCTGACTCGATAGATTGGCTCTTTCCCCTTGGCGATCCCCAAGACTCCAGCTATCCCGACTTTGTGGCGGAGGTGGGAGCCCTAGCGATGGGTTCAGCCACCTACGAGTGGATTCTGCGCCACGGCGATAGCGTCATGGCAGAAACCGGATCCCCATGGCCCTACACCCAGCCCGCCTGGGTATTCAGCCGTCGCCGCCTGCCCACCATTGCCGGGGCCGCTATCCACTTTGGGCAAGGGGATGTGCGCCCCATCCATGACGCCATGCGGGCCGCAGCGGCGGGCAAAAATATTTGGATTGTAGGCGGCGGCGACTTGGCCGCCCAGTTCTACGACGCCGGACGCCTTGATGAAATCATCGTTCAGGTCGGATCGGTCACCTTGGGCAGCGGCAAGCCTTTGTTTCCCCGCCAGGTACTCAGTCCCCACCTCAGCTTAATGTCCGTGCGGCACCTCGGCCCCGGACTGGCAGAACTCCGCTACACCATCAACCGGGAATGGGCGGGCTAGGTATACCAAGACCTTTTATATCGACACCCTGGTTGACCGACAAAACTTGCCCAAACCCAGATGCATCAAAGGGTCAGGAGACCTGCCCCCACATTGTCCAAATGCAGCACCGGGCGCGGCAACCGCGCCCGGTGCAGAACCTTGGGCCAATCAACCAGATCGATACCACAGACCGCATTATTGAATTTAGACCTGTTCGGCATCGTCGAGATATCCATCGAAAGTTTCCTTAAGGCTCCCAACCTGATCCAACGCAACCCCATAAAAAAGGACAGTCCTAAGACCGTCCTCTGCGGAGATTGCATCATGGTTGAACCGGACAAACTTGTTAATTTAGAACGATTGATTCGGCAATACTAAATCCAGGTCATCGAAGGCCAACCGTCTAAATCCAGATAATGAAATCGGGATTACCCAGCCCTAGGCCAGGGTTTCGGGGCAATAGCCCAGGCCCATCACAAACTGGCGGCGGAAAGCTTCAATTTCATCGCGATCAGGCCGACCGTGGGAGACAATCGCCACCTGGTAGCGGCGCATCACATCCACCGGAGACTGGCCCGTTTCTAGCCCCCACAGGGCCATGCGAACGCGGATGCCGGGATCGTAGGTGATCCCCAGTTCGTTCATGTAGGCTCGGAAATCTTCGGAGTCGTCGGCGCAAATGCTGTCGTTCATTTTGATGCGGATCACCCAGCCGTCGATCTGGTGGATCACCGTCATAAATTCTAGGGGTAGCCTGGGAGTGCCCAGCAAATGCTCGACCACTCGGAGGGTCAGACTAGCGTTCGCGAGATAGTAGGTGTATTCCATCGGATGACCTTTGACCAGGTGCTACAGTTTCTATTGTTGCGCCCAGGCCTGTTTCCCGTTAGGGGCATTCCCCCCGTCCTGCACTGGGTGTATACCCCCAACCTTTGAGACCTATGCCCGATCAAGACTCCCTAGATTATTCCCTGGTCGCTTACCAATACCACCTGCCCCCGGAGCGCATTGCCCAAAATCCTGTCACCCCAAGGGATACGTCGCGGCTGTTGGTGGTCGAG
>CAZWNR010000682.1:0-1775 GCA_964635665.1 uncultured bacterium
AACAGCGATGATCCTAGCTTGGCGGGGCTTCTGCTGACGGGGGGAGCCATGGCGGCGGCTAGGGCGAGTGGGTTTGGGGTGTATTTGATGGCGAGTACGGCCTTGGGTGGGCTAACCAGCGCCATGGGCATTACCCTACCCTTTGCGGTGTATATGGGCATGAGCCAGGTGATTGCCTTGGCCCTTGGCCCAGTAGGCTGGTTGGCATTGTTGGGAGGGTTGGCGTTCTCGCTGAACCAGCCCAACTGGCAGCGCCTTATACTGGCGGTGATGTATGTTTCAGTGATGCGATATCGTCCTCCCCTAAGCGGAACAGAAACAGTTTGAGCCTTGGTATCTAATGACAGATCCACTTCCTGATCGCCAACGGGTGATTGATCAAGGGCTGCACCTAGGGTTTCACCAGGTGGGCATTGTGGCGATAGACGAGATCCCCAGCGAGGCCGAGCAGGTGGCCACGGCGCACCTTCAGCACTGGCTAGACCAGGGGCACCAAGCGGCGATGGCCTGGATGGATAACCCCAAACGGCAGGAGGTGCGTCAGGTATTGCCGGGGGTGCGGTCTATCATTTGCGTCGCCCTCAACTACTACACGCCCCACACCCATTCTGAGGATCCGGCCCACGGCAAAATTTCTCGCTATGCCTGGGGGCGAGACTACCATCGGGTGTTGCACAAACGGCTAAAGACCTTTTCCGACTGGCTAGAGCAAGAAGCCCAGGCGGCGGGGCAAACCATTCAAACCCGCTACTACGCCGACACTGGCCCGGTGCAGGATAAGGTGTGGGCGCAGCAGGCAGGGCTAGGCTGGATCGCGAAAAACGGTAATGTGATCACCCGGCAGTATGGTTCCTGGGTGTTTTTGGGAGAGATTCTGACCACCCTCCCCCTAGAACCAGATCGGCCCCACACCAACCACTGCGGTACCTGTACCCGCTGCCTTGAGGCCTGCCCCACGGTCGCCATTCCCCAGCCCTACGTGGTGGACGCTAACCGCTGCATTGCCTACCACACCATCGAAAACCGGGCCGATACCTTACCAGACACCATTGCCCCCCATCTGCACGGTTGGGTAGCCGGATGCGACATTTGCCAGGACGTTTGCCCCTGGAATATCCGCTTTGCCCAGCCGACGGATGTGGCCGAATTTCAGCCCTACCCCCACAACCTCGCGCCCAAGTTAGCCGATTTGGCTACCCTGACCGAGGCTGATTGGGACGAACGCTTCCGAGCCTCGGCCCTGCGCCGGATTAAACCTGCCATGTGGCGGCGCAATGCCCAGGCCTCCCAGCATGGCGCTGATGCTACGATGCCCCAGTGCCCGCAAGACTCCTGAATTCAGCCATGCCCAAGCCCGCCAGCGCCAACCTTACGGGAAGACTCTAGGGTTTTTGAGTTTGATAGTGCCAACCCCGGTAGATGAGGGAGGCCACCTCAGCGCGGGTAACCGGGGCATTGGCCCGAATAAGGTCGGGGTTAGGATCCACAATCAATCCAGCGGCGGTGGCCGCCGCGATGGGGCCGGTGGCCCAGGCGGGGATATCCCGTTGATCGGTGTAGCGGCGGAGGCTGGATGCATTGTCGGGCGGCAGGTTTAGGATTCTCACCAAAGCGGTGATGGCCTCTGCTCTAGACATGATGGCCTTGACCCCAAACTGGCGGTCGGGTAGGCCAGACATAATGCCGCTGCGGTAGATTTGCTGAATAAATTTGGCCTGGGGATCGTTCGCCGCCACATCTACAAATAGTTGGGATACGTTGGCCTGCTGGCGATC
>CAZWNR010000683.1:0-1760 GCA_964635665.1 uncultured bacterium
TGGGGTTTGATCGAGCACCCCGCTAAGGATGCCGTTGTCTGGCCCCACAAAATAGCCCCCCGCCAGCCGCACCGCCACCGCCCGCCGATCTGTGCCCACACCGGGATCCACTACCACCAAATGCACCGTGTGGGGCGGAAAGTAGGGGAACACACTCAACAACTGAAACCGCGCCGCCCAGAGATCCTGGGGGGGAATGTCGTGGGTTAAATCGACCATGGTCGTGGTGGGGCAACGGCTGGCAATAATGCCCTTCATCACCCCCACGTAAGCGTCTTGGTGGCCAAAGTCTGTCAGCAGTGTAATCATGGGCGGCTTAGGTTGGAGGCGGTTGGGATTGAACATCGGACGATAGCGATTCTCGATAGCGTGAGATACGCCGTTGCTGGGTTCTTAGATCCTCCCAATGCTGAGCTGTTTGAGTTTTACCCTATACCCCCCTTGATAGGGGGGGCAGGAGGGATCAGGACAGATAATGGGGCAGGGGGGATCATCGCAATGTACTTCACCCCAGTGAAATCCGCTATAAATTGGGGATCAAGTTGGCCCTTAGCCTACCGTTTGATGGACGCACTTGCCCTTAAAATAAATTGCCTTGTCTGGGAATTTACTTTTGGAATCGACATCCATGGCTGTGATCGCGGCTCAACCCTACGACTATCCCCTCCCCACCGAAACCGGAATTGCCCTAGTCATCATCGACATGCAGCGCGACTTTTTAGAACCGGGGGGGTTTGGCGAATCCCTCGGTAACGAAGTCGCCCGCCTTCAGGCCATTGTGCCCACGGTGCAGCGCCTCCAGCAAGCCTTTCGAGACCGGGGCTGGCTGGTGATTCAAACCGTCGAAGGTCACCGCCCTGACCTCAGCGACTGCCCCCCCAGCAAACGACAGCGCGGCAACGCCCCCCTCAAAATTGGCGATCCTGGCCCGATGGGGCGCATTTTGGTGTTGGGAGAACCGGGCAACCAAATCATTCCCGAACTAGCCCCCCAGCCCGGAGAAAACGTGATTGAGAAACCCGGTAAAGGTGCGTTTTACAACACCAATCTGGAGTTTTTGCTGAAGACCCACAACATCAGCCACCTGATCGTGACCGGGGTCACCACCGAAGTCTGCGTGCAAACCACCCTACGCGAAGCCAACGACCGAGGCTACGAATGCCTGCTGGTGGAGGATGCCACCGAAAGCTACTTCCCCGACTTTAAGCAGGCCACCCTCGCCATGGTACGTGCCCAGGGCGGCATCATCGGCTGGACAGCCACCGCCGACCAAGTCCTGGCCGGCCTGGAATAATAGGGCTAGGGCAGCGCAGAAAGCCCAGTGTTCGGCAGTTGCCCTAGGGAATGGCGGCAATCCTACCCCCAGCCGTGGGCTGGGGGCGTGGCACCATAGAGGCACTGATTCGAGATCACCCCTCTGAGGCCCGACGCCCATGAACAACCCCGCCCAATCTTTCTATAACTGGTACAAATCCACCCTCAACCATCCCAAATATCGGTGGTTTTTGGTGGTAGGCACTCTCCTGTATTTGCTCAGCCCCATTGATATTTCTCCCGACTTTATCCCCATCATTGGCTGGATTGATGACGGCATTGTGGCCTCTATTTTTGTGGCATCGCTGTCTCAAATTGTGCTGTCTGGGCTTACCAAAGGACGCACCGATTTAGGGAGTGATCGTGCTAGTGCCACCGTGGATGTTAACCCTGAAATTTAGGGTGATTGCTTGAGAAGCATTTTGAGTAGTGGGCAGTGCCCACCT
>CAZWNR010000684.1:0-1754 GCA_964635665.1 uncultured bacterium
CGGTGTCGGGCTGGGTGATGGCCTTCAGGCATTCCTCAAACAGAGCTGGGGTCATGCGTTCGTCAGCCTCTAGGATGTAGGCCCAGTCGTGCTGGTAGGGTACATTTTGGAGCATCCAGGTGCGCTGCTGCCCATGGCTGGCAAAGGGGTGCTCAATCACGCGGACGGGATACTGGCGGGCGATGGCCTGGGTGCGGTCGTCACTGCACGAGTCCACCACGATCACATCGTCGGACAAGAGGGCCGACTCGATGCAGGCGGCAATGTCCCGTTCTTCGTTGTGGGTGAGGATGAAAATAGAGATCATGGCAGTGGCCAAGGGGTAGATGGGGTAACCCTAGACCTTGAGGCCGCCTACGGGGCTCAAGGTTGGGCGGTGGGATATTTGCCCATGGAAGAGGCCTCTTATAGAGGGGAGGTATCGTGTGACCGCACAGAGGCGCAGATCCGTTTTTAGGGTACCCAGTCTAACGGATTTTTCAACGGGGCATGACACCGGATAAACTGCGATTATCTTGGCTCATCCTTATTAATCCCTTATTTTTCTAATATAGGCTTAAAGCGTAGTGCTTATTTTGGGGATTTCTGTCTCTAATCTGTCTTTTCTCTACATCTTGGTTCCTGAATCCTTGTTCCCGGTGACCGTTGCCCATGTCTGATATTTTTCCTGTCGTTCAAGTTCAGCAGCTCCTTAATCGCTCTTTAACTCATTTAGAATCGATGATTTTGGTGGGTTCATGGGAAGGCATTCGGTATAGAACCATGGCAAAACAGTCGGGCTATGGCGAGGAATATCTAAAACAAATTGGGGCCAAACTTTGGGGAGATATTTCCCGTAGCCTAGATAGGACAGTTACCAAAAAAAATCTTCGTCTAGTCTTACAAGAGGCGTTTCAGTCTTCGCCGCTGTCTCCGTCATTAAATCCCCTAGCGAGGCCAGGGAGTTCCCAAATGACTCCTGATTCATCCTATACGTTTCCCTCCGGGCCGCTACCGTCCGACTCCTCTCTCTATATTCATCGTCCCCCCGCCGAGGCCACAGCCTTTGCGGAGATTGATCAGCCGGGTTGCTTGCTGTGCATCCATGCGCCCCACCGCTACGGCAAAACCTCGCTGCTGCGGCAGGTGATGACCTACGCCAAAGCCCAGGGCTACCGAGCCTGCTTGCTCGATCTCCAGGAAGCCGACAGCCGTTTACTGCGGCGAGCGGATCTGCTGCTGCCCTGGCTCTGTCGGCGGATGGCGGAAAGGTTGGGGCTTTCCCATGGGGAAAACATGCCCTGGGATCCGCACCAGGGAATTAAGGTCAACTGCGGCCTGTACTTGCAGCGGGTGGTTCTAGAACAGACGGAAACGCCCCTAGTCCTAGCAATTCATGCCCTAGAGATGGGGTTGGGGCAGGCCTCGGTGGCCCAGGATTTGCTATCCATGCTGCGCCTGTGGCACGAGCAGGCCCAGGGTACACCGCTTTGGCAGCGCCTGCGCCTCGTGCTGGTCTACGCCAGCGATAGTCCCACGGTTTTTTCGGCGCTCAATCCGCATCCGTTGCTGTCGAGTGTTTCGCCCCTAAACCTAGGGCGGTCGTTGCGGTTACCGCCCCTCAGCCCTGAACAGTTTTTGGCCCTCGGTCGTCGCTACCAGTTGGACTCCTTTCAGGATGCCAACCAGCAATCGGCCATCCACGATCTCTATACCTTAGTTGCGGGGCATCCCTACCTGGCTCACCTCACCTGCTATGCCCTTCAGCAAGGTCG
>CAZWNR010000685.1:0-1754 GCA_964635665.1 uncultured bacterium
ACGCTGGGTCCGTTGAAATTATCCACGGGCGGGCCAACTATGCGGTGATGGGGGGGCAATTGATCGATGGTTATCCCCAGGCGGGTTGGTTCTAAGCCCCCGCCCACGGCAAGCTCTATTGGGGAGGCCAAGGGCAAGGCCTGTTTTGGCAAGGATCCGATGGAACGCCCCAGCGGTTGACCCCCATTAACCCGCCCCTCATCTCTGGCCAGGGCTGGAACCTGGTGATTGGCACTCCGGATCGGCAGCGGTTTGGGGCCGATTTGATGGCTCAACTACCGGGGATGTCCTTTGTATCCCTGGGCAGTTTTGGCCTCAAGGTGTTGCAGGTCATCACTGGAAATGCGGGGCTATATATCTACCTCAATGGTCGAGTCAAGCTTTGGGACACCGTTGGCCCCCTCGCCTTGGCCCTAGCCGCCGGACTGGTCTGTTGTGACCTAGCGGGAAATCCCCTCCAGTTTACCGAGCCCCATGTGGACGGCGAAACCGTGGCCCACCGTCAGCCCATTGTGGTGGGGTGGCCCCAGTATGTGGAGGCGTTTCGCCCCATCATTCAGCGGGTGATTGCTGCCACCCAAGCCATGGCCTAAGTCGATCCGTAGCTGCGCGGGTGGATGGCATCGGATTGCCTGGGGATCGGTTTCGGTAACTGGCGGGGCACAATAGGAGAAGCGATCCGAGTGTCTCAGCCGTTACTATGAAAATAGTTCTTGGCGATTCCCTCGATTGCTTTCCTGTTCCATCGTCGCTCCCTCGTTTGTCTGCTATGCAGCCCGACACCTTTACCGAGCTTTATCCCCTCTTTAGTGCCGCCAGTCCAGAAACCGTGGAATGGTTGCTTTCTGTGGCCACCCATCACGAATACCCCGCCAACCGCGCCGTGGTCATGGAAGATGCCTGGGGCAATGCGGTCTACTTCATCGAGGCGGGCTGGGTGAAGGTGCGCCGCCATGTGGACGATCACTTTATTACTCTTGCCGTGCTAGGTAAGGGTGATTTTTTCGGAGAAATGGCCATCCTTGACGAGTCCCCCCGATCCACCGATGTGGTGGCCCTGACCACCGTTAAGCTGATTAGCATTTCCGCCCAGCGGTTTATCCAAACCCTCTTCAAAGATTCCCAACTGCACCACCGCCTGCTTCAACTCATGGTGCAACGACTGCGCCAGAGCAACCTGCGTCTGCAACTGCGCCAGCAGCCCCCCGCCGTAAAATTAGCTAATACCCTGGTATCTCTCCAGGAAGCCTACGGCCAACCTGTGGAGACAGGCATCGAGCTGTTGGCCATGAGCGATCAAGATTTGGCGGATCTCTCCGACATTACTGCCGAAGAGGCCAGCAAAATTATGGCCAAGCTGATAGAAAAGGGCTGGATTGACCAAGACCAAGACCACGTTGCCCTTATCCTCAAGGCCCCAAAACAAATCGCTCACCTGGCGGGCCGACGGTAGTGCCCAGATCTAGGGTCTTAGGGCCAGTTGGGGTAGCCCCCGCATCAAAATATCCGTCACCGAAATCACCCCTAGCAGACGGCCATTTTTGACCACGGGTGCTCGATGTAGCCCGGTTTCCGACAGCACCTTAGAGGCTTCCTGCACCGTGAGTTCTGGCGTTAAGGCAATGCAGGGCTGATGCATGATGTCTTGAACAATTACCCGCACTGGATCGTGACCACGGGCCACCACGGTATAGACAATGTCCCGTTCGGTGATCATGCCGTAGGGCATACCGCCGTGGCGACGCTCTACCAAC
>CAZWNR010000686.1:0-1751 GCA_964635665.1 uncultured bacterium
CACGCTTTCCCTAGGTAGGGTGATGGGCTTGCCCCGCTGGCTGATCACCACGGCGACATCGTCTCGGCGTACCAGTTGGCCCACCCAGGTTTGCTTACCCCGGTGCGGTTCCGCCAACCGCACCTCCACCATGAACCCCTTAAACACAATGAAATCTCGGTCGGTAGATAGATCGGAGGACACCCCTGGACTAGACACTTCCAGCACGTAGGCATCAGGAATTAAATCTGAGCTGTCCAGCACCTCCTCTAGGGCTTGGCTCATCTTTTCGCAGTCCTCGAGCCCCGTGTCTTCGTTTTCCAGGCTACGCACATCAATGCGCAGCACGGGCGGCGATTGGTTGGTTTGGAAAACCGCTTCCACCACCTCAAGCCCGAGTTGCTCAGCAACGGGGGTGGCAAGGGCAATCACCTGGGGAACGAGGGGATGGGTCATGGCGGGGGACGGATAGATTCGAATCGACGGTAGTGGGCCAGGGAGTAGCGTAAATGGGCAATAAAAAAGTGGGCGTTGACCCACCTCCCCAAACATTTCTGCCAAAGGAACCCAGACTCTAAGACCTGAGTAACCTCATTCTAGCGAACTTTCTCGCCAATTAGCCTGGCTCTTCATCCCTAGCCCCTGGAATTTCGCCTTCGGGGGCTTGCCTCTACTAGCATCGGGCTGGTGGTGACCGGGGAAGGAATCGCCCAAAGCCTTACTCGGGCTCCATGCCGGTGAGCAACTGGTAGACAAAGAACTGCCGTAGTGCCGCTGCTGCGCTATCAGGACGATTGGCCCTGGACTGAAGATCGGCGGACACCAAGACCAACCCAGCCGTGGCAACTAAGATCATCAAAATGTTACGGGCAATCAGGTAACAGGGAAGACAGCGCCTTTTCATAGCTGACAAACACCCACGGGGAACGACAACCTGCGCAGAAATATCGGCAGTGGTGCAGGGAAGTCAACCTTCGCCCAACGGGACTTGGCATAGAAACAGAGCGCCCACTAGGGGCTTAATCTCTTTGGTTCAACCATGGGTGCCCTAACGGCGAGACGTTGGACGGAATCATTTCAGGAACATGTGGCGACTGCCTGATATTGCTGGATTCAGTATTCTCATCCTAACCGGAATCCTCCCCTTTGGGTAAGCGTAGGCCTACGGGCTTGCCTGGCAAGGAAGGAAAACGGTTAAGCGTTGACCTTGCCAAAGCGGCGATCCCGTCCTTGGTAGGCCACGAGGGCTTGGTGGAACTCGGAGAGATCAAAGTCGGGCCAGAGGGTTTCGGTTACGTAGATTTCGGCGTAGGCCAACTGCCAGAGCAAGAAGTTGCTAATGCGCATTTCGCCGCTTGTGCGAATTAGGAGATCGGGATCGCGCAGTCCAGCCGTGTAGAGATGTTGGCCAAACAATTCCTCAGAAATATCGTCGGCATTGATTTCCCCGTGTTGTACTTGAATGGCCAAACGGCGACAGGCTTGCACGATTTCCTGACGTCCGCCGTAGTTGGTTGCCACCGTGAATTCAATGCCGTGGTTGCTTTCGGTTTTGGCCATCGCCTGGGCAATTTCCGCCTGTAGCGAGGTGGGCAGGGCGGACAAATTTCCCACAAAGCGAATACGCACATTTTCCGCCATCATTTCCAGCAGTTCCTGGCGCAGCACCCGCTCAAAGAGGGTCATCAAAAAATCGACTTCCTCTAGGGGCCGACCCCAGTTTTCCGTGGAGAAGGCGTAGGCGGTAAGGGCTCCGATCCCCCAGTCTCGAC
>CAZWNR010000687.1:0-1751 GCA_964635665.1 uncultured bacterium
CCCACCCCCCTTTGCCCAGGAGCGCGGCCTACCAGAATGGGGCACGATTTTTTCCCCCCACTGCCGTTTCATTCGCCCCACCAGCCCCGAAGAGGAAGCCGCCTTTGTGCAATTGATTGTGGACTACCTCACCCTGCACTGTCAGCAGGCGGTGGCCACCGCCCCCACTCCAGAATCCGCCCCCGCCATTTTGGCCGGACAGCAACGCTACTGCACCCAACAACAACAAAACGACAAAACCCGCCGCGTCCTCGAAAAAGCCTTTGGCGACGCCTGGGCCGAACGCTACATGACCACGGTTTTGTTTGATGTACCCACCCTTGCCTAGAAGCCGTCGTTATCTAAAATAAAGGTTTTCCGGTTCAGTCCCCCCCAGATCGAATCAATAGAGTAAAGCCCCCCTACAATCGGTTCAACCCTGCCATTTCTCATCCACACCCCATAGCCATGGCTGTTAGCACCCCTTCCTCCCCAGACCTCGACCAGCAGATTCGCCATAGCCTAGATCGGCTCCCTGGTCTGACTCCCCCCCGCACCGGACGGCTGATTGTGTTTACCGGGCCAAGCGGCGTCGGCAAGGGAACCTTACTCAAGGCCCTGCGGGATCGCTACCCCAATCTGAAACTCTCGATTTCCGCCACCACCCGTCCGCCCCGTCCCGGCGAAGTGAACGGCAAAGATTACTACTTCGTCAGCCGCGAGCAGTTTCAAACCATGGTGGAGAACGGCGACCTGCTGGAATGGGCCGAGTTTGCGGGCAACTTCTACGGCACCCCCAAAACCGCCGTACAGCGGCACCTCGATGAGGGCGAATGGATCATCCTCGAAATTGAGCTAGAGGGTGCTCGCCAGGTGCGACACACCTTCCCCCAGGCGCTTCAGCTGTTTGTGCTGCCCCCGTCATTGGATGAACTAGAGCAACGGATTCGCCAACGGGGCAAGGATTCAGAGGAAGCCATTGTGCGCCGCATGGCTCGCGCCCAGGTGGAAATTGACGCCGCCCCAGAATTTGATGTGCAGATCGTCAATGACGATCTCGAAACTGCCCTGCAACAGTTGGAAACCGCCATCTTCGACAGCGTAGACACCTAGTACCCAGAGCGGCTTTCACGCGGATGCAGTACATTGCGATGATCCCCCCTGCCCCCCTTATCAAGGGGGGTGTAGAGTGCAGCGGGGACATCAAGGTACTGGGGGATCAAGACCCTAGCAGCAGCGTATCCCATGCCATCGAGAACCGCTGGTAAGGGTAGCGTGAACTTTGTAATCAACTCAGGCTACTCCTGGTTTGCCGTCTCGGACGCTGCCGTCCTATCGTTGGGGGGAATGCCCTCCAGCACCACTAGGGATTCGGCTACCTCTTTGACCAGGGGTGCGGCGATGGTGCCCCCGTAGGCATCGTCGCCCTTGGGCTCGTCAATGATGGCCATGATCACGTAGCGGGGGGTATCCACGGGCAGCACCCCCACAAAGCTGGTGATGCGGCCTGGGCCATAGCCACCACCAGGTAGCGCTTTTTGGGCCGTTCCGGTTTTGCCGCCAATGCGATAGCCAGGAACTTGGGCCGCTTTGCCTGTCCCTGTGGCCACGACGGCCTCCAGCATGGGCATCAGGGCTTGGGTGGTGCGTTCTGAAAAAACCTGTTTGGGCGCGGGGCGCGGCGGCTGCCACAGCGAGGTACCGTCCTCGGCCACCATGCCACGGATGACGTGGGGCGTCACCAGTCGTCCGCCGTTCATAATCGCCGCCTG
>CAZWNR010000688.1:0-1741 GCA_964635665.1 uncultured bacterium
GGAAGCCAATGGTGTAGTCATCCTGGGCATCGTGGTAGAAGTTGGCGACCACTACCACATCGTCGCCGGGGCCGCCCTGATCCCAGCGGTGAAAGGCGATCATCTTGCGGTTGTCGTGCAGATGGTAGACCTGAATGGATTGCCCGCAGAGGCCATGGGTAAAACCATCCCGGTTGAGCCGCAACCGAATCAGGTCGTGGTATAGCCGCACAATGCCGTGAAATTCATCGTCTTGATCCCAATCGACGGGCACCGTGTCGCGAAACCAACCCCCCTCCAAAAATTCCTGTCCCTGAAACAGCATGGGGATGCCTGGAGCGGTGAAGACCATGGCCGCCGCCAGGGTCGATCGTTTTTGGGCGTGCCAGCCCTTGGGGTCGTTCGGATTGATCTCCTGGGGAACGCGGGCTTGGCCGTTGGCAACTTCGTCGTGGGATTCGCTGTAGATCACCCGCTCAAAGGCGTCATCGTTATAGCGGTAGCAGAGGGCATCGCGGATGGCCGTTAGGGAACGCTGCCCATCGTCTGAGGTAATCACCGCCTGACGGATGGGGTGGACAAAGTTGGCATCCCACTGGGCACTGAACCCAGCCCCACCCGCACCCACATTTTTAGTGATCCAGTGATTGCTGCGTAAATCTTCGGCGATGGTGATCCGGCCAGGGAATTCCCGCGCAACGAGGTCGTTGATGGCCTGGAGCAGGCTCCACCCGTCGGGCAGATCCTGGTCGCTGGAACCATGGATGGTGCGAATGTAGATCGTGGAGTCGAACCGGAGTCCGTCAACGTGATACTCCTTCAGCCACATATAGGCGTTGTCTAGGATGTATTGACGCACCTCACCCCGGCCATAATCGGGCCGGGTTTCCCCCCAGGGTGTGCTGGCGCGGTCGTCGTTGTAGAAGTAGATACCGCCGCCACCGTTCTCACTCCAGCCATCGAACTGCCAGAGATCGAGATCGCTGGGGCCGAGATGGTTATAAACCACGTCCAAAATCACGGCCATGCCTGCCTGATGGGCGCGTTTGACGAATTGCTTGAAGGCTAGCGGGCCGCCGTAGGCGATCTCGACGGAGAAAATATGGGCCGGGTTATAGCCCCAGGATCGGTCTCCTGCGAACTCGCCCACCGGCATAATCTGGATGGCATTAACGCCGAGCTGTTTCAAATGCTTTAATCGCGCTGTTACCGAGGAAAACTGGCCGGGCTTATCGAGGTCATCCTGATCGTTAAAGGTGCCGATATGGAGCTCGTAGATCACCAACTCATTCCACGGTGCAAGCTGAAAATCATCCCCCTGCCAGTCAAAACTCGGATCGTGAACAATGGCATTGCCGACCGAGTTGGTCACCTCGCGGGCATAGGGGTCAATGCGCTTAAACTCTCCCTGGGGGGTCAATAGTAGAAACCGATACGGGTCACCAGCCCGAGCCTCAGCCACGTTGGCATACCAGTAGCCACGCTCCTCCGCCTGCATGGGGTGTCGGCTGCTGTCCCAGTCGTTAAAGCAGCCAATCACCGATACTTGCTGGGCGTGGGGAGCCCACACCCGAAAGGCGACGCCACCCTGATGTAGCGTCGATCCCATAGCCTCAATTCTAGTTTCATGGCCCTTAGCTTTACGGCTCATACCTGGTTCCTCCAAAGATAGGGCGCTTTTCAACCCTTGAGTGATGGTAGGAATTCCCTCATACCACTGTGCCAAACAGCGCCCCCACCGCCGCTGTTAGCCCCATCGCCA
>CAZWNR010000689.1:0-1727 GCA_964635665.1 uncultured bacterium
CCCAAGGGGGGCTAGGGGGGATCCCCAAGCCTCTGCCAGATCACCTTCAACACCTCTTCCTACCCCTGATTACCCCGCCACCTCTCCTAAGCCATGATGCACAACCGACCAAACGCTCCTGTTGCTCGTCTGCGCCGATTCCCCCGCCGTTGGGTGTCGATGGCGATGCTGGCCCTCTTGGGGGCTGGTTTGGGCCTCCTGCTGGGCTGGCCCGCCCCCGCCAATGCCCTCAGCCCTCGTCACTTTGATGAACTTTCCTTCCCGGATCTGCCGGAGGTGCAGGTGCCCGACTTTGAGCGCTACCAGTTACCCAATGGCTTGGTGGTGTATCTGATGGAGGACCATGAACTGCCCCTGGTGAGCGGGTCAGCTACCTTCCGTACGGGGGCCAGGTTTGAACCTGCGGCCCAGGTGGGTTTGGCCAGCATTACCGGGGAGGCCATGCGCCTAGGCGGCACCGTGAACCTAAATTCCGACGCCCTCAACGAAGCCCTGGAGGATCGGGCGGCCTCCATCGAAACCAGCTTTGATGTGGCGGCGGGGAGTGCCAGCTTTAGCGCCTTGGCCGAAGACACCGAGGATATCCTGACGCTGTTTGCCGATGTGGTGCAGCGGCCCGCCTTTGCCCAAGACAAAATTGACTTTCTCAAGCGCCAGACCAGCGGCGGCATTGCCCGCCGCAACGACGACCCCGACGATATTGCCTCCCGCGAGTTTCGCAAACGGGTCTACGGCACCGACAGCCCCTACGCCCGCAGCGTGGAATACGCCACCCTTGCCGCCATTGATCGTCAGGATATTGTGAGCTTCTACCAAGCCTCGGTGCGGCCTGAGCGAACGATCCTCGGCATTGTGGGAGATTTTGACCGCGCCACCATGAAGCGCCTGATCGATCAGCGCTTTGGATCCTGGCAGGGCATCGGGGAAGCGCTGGCCGTTGAACCCCTACCGGAGGTGGCCCAGGCGGAGGTGGGCGTGTTTGCGGTGGATCAGCCCCAGATGACCCAAAGCTCGGTGCAGATCGGCCACCTAGGAGGCATGGCCAACTACCCCGACCACGCCGCCCTGTCGGTGATGAATGAGGTGCTGAATGGCTTTTCGGGACGGTTGTTCAACGAGGTCCGGTCTCGCCAGGGCTTGGCCTACTCGGTCTATGCCTTCTGGTCTCCCCGGTTTGACTACCCCGGTCTGTTCATTGGCGGGGGCCAAACCCGCACCGAAACCACCGTGCCCTTTGTGCAGTCTGTTAAGGCCGAAATTAACCGCATCCGCCAAGAGCCCATCACCGCCGCTGAACTGGCCCAGGCCCAGGATGCCGTGCTGAACAGCTTTGTGTTTAATTTCCAAAGCCCCAGCCAAGCCCTCAACCGCCTGATTCGCGACGAATACTACGGCTACCCTGCCGACTTCATTTTCCAGTTCCAGGCCCAGGTAAAGGCTACCACTGCTCAGGATGTTCTCACCGCCGCCCAGGCCCGATTGGATCCTGAAAAGCTAGTGATTCTTGTTGTGGGCAACCAAGCTGGCATCAGCCCCGCCCTCTCCACCCTGGCCCCCAATGGCCAAGTCACCGCCATCGACATCACCATTCCCTCCCCGGATGCCTAGGGCGAGAAGGGGGAAGGGGTCTGCGTCAGCGGCATGGACGATTGGTATTAACTCTAGCTATGGAAGCCTAGGGTGTGTCATCAATTCCAGCCAAAACCCTTATAGGACAAGCCTTACCA
>CAZWNR010000690.1:0-1721 GCA_964635665.1 uncultured bacterium
GGTGGTACCAGTGCCGAACCCCACCACCCCGGAGTTTTAGGGCTGATTGAAAAAGCTGCCCCCACTTTGGCCGCCGCCCACGCCATCAGTCGAGCCGTCACCGTGCCTGTCCTCTGTGCCTCCGGCCTGTCCGATGTCACCGTTCCCATGGCGATCGCCGCTGGAGCCAGTGGAGTCGGGGTTGGTTCCGCCATTAACCAATTGAACGACCAAGTGGCCATGGTAGCCGCGGTTCGTCGCTTGGCCGATGCCTTAGTGGCCCAGCCTGTGCGGGTTGCCTAGTTATCGGTTTCAGTTCGACTAAATGACTCAAAAGCCCCTTGACTCTCCAGTAAAGTCCCCCAGTATTGCGGTCGCTTTAATGAGGAGATTTAGGGGGCAAATTGAAAGTTCGAAAATAGGAACCGAGGGAAGCGTCGGAATAACCGTTGACTCCCCTCAGCAAATGCATCGAAACCTTTGCTAACTAACCCCAGGAGCGACAACTGATTCGGTCTTGAACAGTGAAGCCATAATATTCTGCGCCATCTGGGCTGGGGTTAAACCTAGGTCAACAGTGGATTGTTCCGGAGTGGCATGGTCAACGAGGATGTCGGGCACCCCTAAACGTTTCAAAGGCACCAACACGTTGTTATCCATTAGGGCTTCCGCCACAGCCGAGCCAAAGCCCCCCATGAGGCAACCTTCTTCCATGGTCACTACTTTGCCAATGCGTTGGGCCAAAGGCAGAATTAGTTCCGTATCCAGGGGTTTAACAAAGCGAGCATTAACCACTGTGGCTTCAATACCGTGTTCGTGGAGTAATTCCGCTGTTTGCAGAGCCGGATAGACCATGGAGCCATAGCCCAGCAATAACACATCATCCCCAGACCGGAGAATTTCAGCTTTACCAATTTCCAACGGTTCCCAACCTTCCTCCATCAGGGGCACTCCAATGCCATTACCCCGGGGATAACGCATGGCGATCGCCCCGTCGGTGTAGTTAACCCCGGTGACCAACATTTGTTGGAGTTCTGCTTCATCTTTAGGAGCCATAATCACCAAATTGGGGATACAGCGGAGATAGGCAATGTCATACATCCCTTGGTGAGTTGGCCCATCAGCCCCCACAATGCCGGCTCGGTCCAGACAGAAAAATACGGGTAATTTTTGAATGCAAACATCGTGGATAATTTGGTCGTAACCCCGTTGCAAAAAGGTGGAATAAATTGCTACCACTGGACGGATGCCCTCGCAGGCCATACCCGCTGCCAAGGTAACTGCGTGTTGCTCGGCAATGCCCACATCCACATACTGTTTGGGTAATTTAGCTTGCAGCTTATCTAACCCTGTCCCGGTGGCCATGGCTGCTGTAATGCCGACAATGTTGGGGTTCTCTTTGGCAAGGGTAGTTAACGTGTGGGCAAAAACCTTGGAGTAGCTAGGGGGTTTAGGCTTACTGGAAGGATAGGCTTTGCCGGTGGAGAGATTGAATGGACTTTGAGCGTGGTAACCGACTTGATCCTTTTCTGCTAAGTCATAGCCCTTGCCTTTAGTGGTGGAAACATGGACAAACACCGGGCCGGGAACTTTTTCCGCCTGTTTAAAGGTATCGATCAACTCCTGCAAATTGTGACCGTCAATGGGGCCAAAATATTTAAAGCCTAATTCTTCGATTACTGCCCCCACTTTTGGTACCACCAATCGCTTCATCCCCTCCTTAACCCGTTCCATCTCCGGAG
>CAZWNR010000691.1:0-1717 GCA_964635665.1 uncultured bacterium
TAGGGAGGGAGAGCTAGGCGCTAGCCCCGCCAGTTACCCCCGCAGGAAGCGACGAATCCGGCTAAAGATGTCGTCGTGGGTGGCGGTGAGGTCGAGCAGGGGCACCTCTTCCCCTAGCAGCCGCCGAGCAATGTTTTGGAAGGCCATCCCCGCCATGGAGAGCTTCGCATCCAGCACCAGGGGTTCGCCCCGGTTGGAGGACACAATCACCCGCTCGTCGTCGGGGATAACGCCCAACAGCGGCACCGCTAGGATATCTAAAACATCGCGAACGGACATCATTTGGTCTTCCTGCACCATGGCGGGCTTGAGGCGGTTCACTAGCAGCTTGGTGTGCTTCACGTCGCTGGCCTCCAGTAGACCCACCACCCGGTCGGCATCGCGCACGGCGGAGACCTCTGGCGTTGTTACCACAATCGCCTCGTTGGCGGGGGCAATGGCGTTTTGAAAGCCTAGTTCAATCCCCGCCGGACAGTCGATAATCACAAAGTCGTACTGACCCTTCAGCCCCGCTACCAGTTCCTTCATTTGGTCGGGGGTGATGGCTTCTTTGTTGCGGTTTTGGGCCGCTGCCAGCAGGGCCAAGTTGGGCTGGCGCTTGTCTTTAACCAGGGCTTTTTCGATGGTGCAGTCCCCCGCCAGCACATCTAGGGCGGTATAGACAATGCGGTTTTCTAGCCCCAGCAGCAGGTCAAGGTTGCGTAGACCAAAGTCGGCATCAATCACCACGACCTTTTGATCCCGCTGTGCCAGGGCCATGCCCAGGTTGGTGGTGCAGGTGGTTTTGCCTACCCCGCCCTTACCAGAGGTCATTACAATGATGCGCGTCATAGGCTAACCCAGCGTTCTACCGTCTAAACTTTACAACTCCACGAATTTTACGAGGAATTTACACAACCGAGACACCCGGTTTTAGAATCGGCTACCCGGCAGAACAAACGGACGTCCACATTGTCCTTGGATTCCCCTAACCTTGGTCGTACACAACCTTAGGGGATATGACCGAAACTAAGCCCCCTAGGTTCAGAATTGCCCGTGGGACAAGGCCGAACCGCGTAGGTCGATCCAGACTCTAATTCCCTCAGCCCCGTAGGGATACCAGCGATAGTACTCGCTCTGGGTTACATAAAGTTTTCCCCTCTTCTAGGAGGAACGTGCGTAAAGGTACCGCAAGAACTGGTCCACTGGGTTTAGATAGCGGAGGAATTTGGGTAAACATAGGGTAGACCCTAGGGATAAAGTCGTGGCCGCCGCTGGCTGTTCCTAGGAAGGGCAGATGGACGAGGGAAACCTTGGCTATGGTGGCAAGGCCAACGAAAAAAGCAGCGATCCAGCCCATTCGTCAACGACTGGAGACAGCGGCCTTACAGGAACAGGATTTTAACTAGGAGTTACGCATGGTCGTCAGCATCGATGAACGGGTTACTCCCTCCAGCCCTCAGGGTGTGGTTGATCAAGCGCAGTTCTCGCCCCAGGATCAGGTGGCGCTGCTACGGGGTGATGTTTTAATTGTGCCGCAATCCTTGCCCCAGGCTCCAGCAGCCGTGATGGCCCACATGTATGTGCCCCTCAATCGAACCCACATTTGGCCCCAGGTCACCAGCTATCGCCGCTGGACTCAGTTTTTCCCTAACATCACCCACAGCGAGGGGCAGGAGTCAGTGAAAACGGCCACCCAACGCTACCGCCGCCTGTATCAGGGCGGGCGCACGGGGGT
>CAZWNR010000692.1:0-1707 GCA_964635665.1 uncultured bacterium
CAATAGCGCCAGCCATTCTGCATCCGCCCGTGGCAGGTGATCGTTCGGCTGGAGGGCGGCGGGGTGCTGGGGTTCCCGGTGCCCGTAGATTGGCCGTTGAATTGGATGAAGAACGTCTGGCCATCCAGGGTGCCGTTGGAGGAGAGGCTGAGGATCGAGCTGTTGGGGCCGTAGCGAATATTGGCGGTACCCTGAGCATCAGCGGCCCCTGAAGCCGTGAGATTGAGAATGATATCTTCGGCGGTTCGGGTGGTCTGCTGCCCCGTAAACCGCACATTACTGCCATCCGTGAGTCGAAGGGATAGCTCGGCGCTGTTGTCGGGCTGAACCGTCACCGAGGCAAAGGTAATGGTCTGATTGGGCCGACCTTGCAGACCAAACGTCCCTTGGCCCTGCTGAGTGAGGATAACGGCACTCTCGGTGGGCGGACGGCTGACGCTGTCGTCGGCAATGGTAAACCGTAGGGACAACGGCTGGCCATCCAGGGTACCCGTCCCATTCACGGAGATCAGCGTGGTGCCCTGGTAGCGAACGGTGATGGTTCCTGTCGCGTCAGCCCCCCCGGCATTGGTCAACCGAATCTGCGCTTCACCCGCATTGCGGCTCACCACTTGCCCCCCCCATCGCTGGAAGCTGCCATCCGCCATCCGCAGGGAAATCTCGGCCTGTTGGTTGGGCTGGCTGGTCACGCTAACAAAGGTGACGGTTTGGCTAGGGCGGCTCCCGATGGATAAGGTGCCCTCGCCTTCGCCCACCAAGTTGAGGTTAGATTGCTGGGCCACCACGGGAGAGGATGTGGGCACAGCCACTTCAGTCAACGACGGGGCATCCATCGCTTGGGTAGCGGTGCCATAGGCTAAGGCCGAGGCCAACGCGGAGGCTAACGCGGAATAGGCCAAAAATGAACGGATTTTCATGGTATCGATAACCTTTAAATACTTGCCCAGACCCCATGGAGCATGGTCTGCCGAGCGGGTCTGTTAATTCCCAGAGGCACTCTACATCCTCAACGATGGGGTCTAGCCCCTCGCAAACAATCGTAATGCCAGGATATTCAGCAACAGGATGCCTTGCAGAAGGATCTCCATGCCGTCAGCCGACCATGGACACCGTCATTTCGCAGATCGTTGAGGATGCAGGTAGTCTTGGCTGTCCGAAGACTGGTGACGACTAAGCCTCAAGACGGGTTCCAGGGAATTAGCCCGCTAGTATCGTTTGCTTGATTAACTCAAAGACCGCACGCATCGCCATGGCTTCACCACCTTCGGGTCGTCCGGGCAGGGAGCGGGTATTCCAGGCCATCAGGTCGATATGTACCCAGGGCAGGGTGGGCTTGATGAACTCTTGCAGAAAGAGGGCAGCGGTGATGGCTCCACCGTAGGAACTGTCGGAGACGTTGGAGAGGTCGGCCACTTTGCTGTCAAGCATGGGGCGGTAGGGGGCATAGAGGGGCATTTGCCAGAGGGGATCATCGGTTTGCAGGCCACAGCAAATTAGGGCGTTGGCCACGGCGGGATCGTTGCAGAAGAAGGCGGGTAGTTCGGTGCCCAGGGCAATGCGGGCGGCCCCAGTAAGGGTGGCAAAGTCGATCAACAATTCTGGCTCCGGCTCTTCGCTAACGGCTTCCCACAGGGCATCGGCTAGGACGAGGCGACCTTCGGCATCGGTGTTACCCACCTCCACGGTCAGCCCCCGCCGGGAGGGCAC
>CAZWNR010000693.1:0-1701 GCA_964635665.1 uncultured bacterium
TTAGCCTTCCAAGCTAATGATGGGGGTTCGATTCCCCCCACCCGCTTAAATGCTTGTACCTGGTTAACTGACAAAACGTTCCAGAAGACAGATTTGTCTTGAGGGTAGGAGACCTGATACCTGGGTTATCTAAAGGCGATAGGGGCACTAAAACTAAATGGCTAGGATGTGAGGAACATCCCAGCCTAGGTTGAGGTTAGCTTTGCAAGGGTTACTGCTGCAATCAATTCTGGGTGAGTAGTTTTTTAAGGCGCTGCTTCAAAATTGACCAGTTGACGGGTTTGGTGATGTAGTCGGTTGCGCCTGCGGAAAAGGCGTTTTCGACCGAGTTTTCATCGTCTAGAGCGGTGATCATCAAAATCGGCGTTTGACAGCTCCGCTGGGTTAGTAGCGCACCCTCGGCCTGGTCGACATAGTTTAAATCCTCGGTGGCTTGCAGTAGGCGAATTTGTCGGCAGCAGGCGAAACCGTTCATTTCGGGCATCATGGCATCGAGGAGCACTAGGTCGGGAGACTCCTGCTGGTACAGGTCGAGGGCTTCTTGGCCGTTGGTGGCTTCGATGGTGCGGTAGCCCGCTTGCTGAACGGCCATGGTAAGCAAGCGCCGGAGTGAGCGGTCGTCGTCCACAACCAGCACGAGGGGCGAATCGATAGAGGTATCCATGGTAGGTGCAGGTAAAGGCTCGAGCAAAAACGAAAATGGGTTTCTATGGGCTAGCAAGCGGGTGATCACAGCGGTCGGTTCGGGTTTTGAGAAGCCGTAGCCCTGGCCGTAGGTCATTCCCATCTCGCGGGTGCGGCGGTGCTGAAAGGCCGTTTCGATGCCCATGGCGATCAGGTCAATGTGCAGATCATAGGTCATGATGATCAGGCTTTTCAGCCATTCCGCCAGTTTGGGGTCAATATCGAGACGATTGACGGTTTTGGCATCAATTTTGAGGCTACTGACCGGAAACCGATGCAAAAAGCTGAGGGAGGCGTAGCGGGTGCCGATGCCATCAATACAGATTTGAATGCCCCGCGCCTGCAATTGCATCCATACCCCCATGGTGGCTGAGGTATCCACGACGATGCTGTGGTCTTTGACCTCTAGCACCAGGTCGTCTCCCCGCAGTTTGTGGCTGGTCAAGGCCCGGTCTAGGTGAGCTACCAGGTCTGGATGGAGGAATTGCTGGGTGGCGAGGTTGATGCTGAGGCGTACCCGCTGGTCGGGGAACTGTTGCCGCCAGGTGGCCAACTGCTGGCAGGCCTGATCCAGCACCCACCAGCCCAGGGGAATAATCAGATGGGTGTCTTTGGTGGCGGAGAGAAAGTCTTCGGGTTGCAGCAGACCCCGCTGGGGATGATGCCACCGCACTAGGGCTTCGAGGGTGTCGATGCGACCATTGCCCAGGTTCACAATGGGCTGGTAGTAGAGTTCAAATTCGTGGTTTTCTATCGCCTGGTAGAGGTCGGCATGTTTGACCACGGCCCGCTGAATCAGTCGGTAATACTGGCGGCTGATGGCCTCGACGGTGAAGTTTTCGCGGATAAAGCGGTGCCCCGAAAGGCCCAACTGCTGGGTGACTTCTCCGTCTTTCATCAAGTAGCGGATGTAGCTGGCTAGCCCCTGGCTATCGCCGTTGCTGAAGGCGGCCCCGCAGTTTGACTGAGACACCAGCCCCCGCAGGTAGGAATGGCGTTCGCAAATGATCGCCACGG
>CAZWNR010000694.1:0-1691 GCA_964635665.1 uncultured bacterium
GGACAGCCCCTCGGTCGAGGCCAGACTAGCAATTCAGATAAACAGTACCGGAAAATTTACGGCTCCAAAGGCCCATCCGACCAGCGGTAGAATTTCTTAATCTTTTCGGTCTTAGAGAATGCTTGAAAAGCCGAAGCCTGTCCTAGGCTATTCCGATGAGGTCGGCCTCAGCCGTCAACAATCCCCTAGATTTATATCGATTGAGCAACCCATTGCACCGGATACGACCCTGTTCAAACGCCCTCTTGCCTGTTTTAGCGAATTCCCTCGACCCAGGTCAACCTTGGTCTATTTCGGCTCGATTCAGGGAGGCGAACCCGTTCCTTCGGTGAGCAAGGATGTCAAAATAACGAAGACAGTCTCTGTATCCCTTCCTGTATTCACGTTTCCTATATTCTTTGTTGGTATTTCTTTGAGCCATGGCGGACGAGCAGATTAGTTTATTTTCCCTGGATGATGTGGTGGCTGCGCCCCCCAACCCGTCCCCCTCGGCTTCCCCGAATCCAGCGGAGCCCCTGGACTATGACGCCATCCCGACCTCATCAACGACGGCCATTTTCCCCGGCACCTACGCCAGCCTAGAGGCCCTAGCCACCCACTGCCACGCCTGCCAACGTTGCGATCTGGCCCCGACCCGTACCAACGTGGTGGTGAGCCGGGGTAGCGCCACGGCTCCAGTGTTCATCATTGGTGAAGGGCCAGGGCAGCAGGAGGACGAGCAGGGCAAGCCCTTTGTGGGGCGTTCGGGCCAACTACTAGAGCAGATTTTGGCCTCGGTGCGGCTCGACAGCGAGCGGGATGTTTACATCGGCAACATTGTGAAATGCCGCCCCCCCGGCAACCGTGTGCCCACCCCCGATGAAGTGGCGGCCTGCAAGGGCTATTTATTGGAGCAAATTCGCCTCGTCGATCCCAAGATCATCCTGCTCACCGGGGCCACCGCCGTACGCGGTATCCTGGGTATCAAAGACGGCATTACCAAAATTCGGGGTCAGTGGTTTGAGTGGGAGGGGCGGCTCTGTATGCCCATCTTCCATCCGGCCTATCTGCTTCGCAACCCCTCGCGGGAGAAAGGCAGCCCCAAATGGTTGATGTGGCAAGATATTCAGGCGGTGAAAGCCAAGCTAGAGGAACTCATCCCCCGTGACTAATTCTCCCCAGCCCGCCGCAACCCAGTCTCCCCCCATTTTGTGGGCTCAGGTGGGAGGGTTGGCCCTAGTTCAGGGATCCATCACTCTCTGTTGGGTGATCTACAACCTCTACCTAGGGGCCTTGCTAACGGGGCTAGGCTTTCCCCAGGCTTGGGCGGCGACGCTGCTGGTGATTGAAAACCTTCTGGGCATGGTGATGGAACCCTTGATGGGCACCTTCTCGGATCGGCGGCAACACCTGATGGGCACCCGCTTTCCGCTGATTGCCCTGGGTGTCGTTCTCTCGGCGGGGCTGTTTTTTCTCATTCCCACGGCGCTGATCTGGGGGCAAAATGCGGTGCTGCGTTGGCTGCTGCCGCTGTTGCTGGTGGCCTGGGCCATGGCGATGACGATGTTTCGCAGTCCGGCCCTGTCGCTGCTGGGGCGCTATGCCTTTCGGACCAAGCTACCCCAGGCCACCAGCCTGCTAACCCTGGTGGGGGGCCTCGCCGGAGCCCTAGGGCCGTTCAGCAGCCAGTGGATCCTAAGCCTGGGGCCAGG
>CAZWNR010000695.1:0-1656 GCA_964635665.1 uncultured bacterium
GCGGCTGCTTGGACGCGCCGGGGAGAACCCCATCACGCCTCTGACCCTGCGCCTACAATCACCCGCTGGCAGTGGCCCTGCCGAATCAGCTCTGCCCCTTGAGAGATCGCCCACAGCCCCGTGGCGCAGGCCGCCATTGGGGCTAGCACTGGCCCAGTGGTTCCCATAAACTGTGCGATGCTCCTAGAAGCCATGGCAGGTAGGGTGTTCAGCCAATCCTGAGGGGGAGTGTTCTGGGTGAGATAATCCTTCGCCAGAGTTTCCCACTGGGCCTGAAAGCCGCGACTGGAGCCAATGACCACACCACAATCAGAATCGGGTAGGGGCATTTGGGCATCCCTGACCGCTTCCGTCACCGCCCACCGAAGCAGATCGGTCAAGGGGACGATGGAACCTTCCACCATCCCCAAAGGCAAGGGCGGAAGTCCTGGAAAGGGCTGGGACAGGACTAGTCCCGACTTTCCCCGCAACAAGTCTTTCCAGGTTTCCGACGCCGAACGGCCTAGGGCGGTCACTACCCCTAAACCCGTGACGAAGACCGGGACAGAGGGCCTAGGGTTGGGCGCTGGTCTGGAGATTGTCTAAGCCCTCCACCACACGCGCCGACTCGATCCGATCCCCTTGCTGAATGGCATCTACTACGTCCATTCCTTCGGTAACGTAGCCAAACACCGCATAGCTACCATCTAGAAAGGGCAGATCCGCTAAGGCAAAGTAAAACTGCGCCGAGGCCGAATCGGGAGCTTGGGATCGAGCCATGGCCACCGCCCCACGGGTGTGGGTAATCTGCGGGGCCTCGCTAATCCGAGCTTCCTCAAAGGTTTGGCTGTAGACAGGTTGTTCGGCTCCAACGGGCTTGATCTCTAGGGGAATGTAGCGAGGGGCGTTAGTATCTGGATCCACAAAACTTCCGGTACCCAGCATTTGGGCCGGAACGCTGGCATCTTTGCTTTGGGGGTCGCCACCCTGTACCACAAAGGGCTCAGGTTCCCGCACCACCCGGTGAAAGGCGGTTCCATCATAAACACCCCGGTTCACCAAATCCACAAAATTACCGGCGGTGATGGGGGCTTCGTCTCCATTCACCTCAATGACAATGGTGGATCCATTCACGACCATTTCCACCGTAGCCTTGCCATTCAGGGCCGGCAGACCCGCCGTAGAGGTCGTCACCACCGTGGTTTCCGCTGGTGCAGGAGCCGCACTCTCCGGAGTACCTGACTCAGGAGCCGAGGGAGCGGTACAGGCTCCAGCCCCTAAAATCAGCAGCGCTGCAAGGGTCATTGAAAAGAAACGGGTGTTCAATCCCATTGAAATTCTTAACTCCGTTAATAGAGCGACAGGGTTAGTCAGCAAGTAAGCCAAGGGAGTCGATCAACCATGACCGACTCCCTATATTAAAGAGTTTGGCCCTAGCTGTGGATGCAGAACCTTAACTCACCTCTAGCTGCCCCCTCCAAAATAACGAGAGGGATGGGAGGTGAGGACTGACCAGCACCCAACCTAGGGTACCGCTGAATGATCTACAGGCCTTCTAAGGGCACCTGCAAAAAACGGGCCAGCTCAGCCCCCTGGTTTTCTAACTCAGACAGGGGACTGGGTTGCCCCACACGGGTGAGGGGAATGTCAGGACGGCCCTTAAGACGTAGGTACAGC
>CAZWNR010000696.1:0-1636 GCA_964635665.1 uncultured bacterium
ACATTGGGGGCATCCGCCGGGGGGCGCAACTCTCGAATCGGTGGATATTTGGTATCGGGATCCTTCGCGTCGTAGGTGGTGATGCCAAAGTGAGTTTGGTCGGGAATGGGCAGAATGTGGCGTGGGATCTGATTGCCTTGGGACATAATTAACCTCAAAATTTACAATTCAAGCCAGATAACATTGGAGGGAGATGACAGCGTAATCCTTGGCGTTACTTACCCCGAAGAAAACAAACTTAGGTCGGGATACTCCATGTACGGATCCTCCTAGGTGGCAAAGTCAAGGGAAAAGGAACGTTAACTGCGCCCGCAACGTCCACTCTGCGGCCCCCTCTGGTCTCACCGCATTCCAGTAACCTTGGAGCGACAGGTTGACGGGTTGCGTGCCGATGGGAAACACCCGGCCAAAACCGCCCCCAATCGGCACCGTCCACTTTTCGCCCGTGGCCAGCCAGTTGGCATTGATAATGGGCGACGTTGTGGCGTACCACCCTCCGGCAAAGTTGTAGTTAAAGAAGGGCTGAAAGGTGAGCAAACTCACACCGTCGCGGTTGCCATCCCCCGCAATAGACCAGACATTGTTGACCAAGGCCCCCGCCACAATCGGGCCACGGGTCACCAGTCCTACCGCTGCGGGGCCAACCGACCACTTGCCACTACCCAGTACCTCATCGGTTGCGGTGGGCAATACAATGGCTGGCCCGATTCCCCAGGTAAAGCTGCCAGAATCTTTGGGGGAGAAAAAGCCTTGGTAAAAGATATCTCCCAACCCAAAAACGTTGCCCACCCCAGGCGCTAACTCCGGTTGATAGGCAACGGGAATAATGGTGCGATTGATTAATACCCAGTTTTCGTTAATCGAAGTTGGGATCACGGGCTGGATGTTCAAAACGTTGCTGGTGCGGTCAAACTGCCCCACCCCAAAGTTGGTGCTGTTTTGAAACGGCACAGAGATCAAATTCGCAATCGGATTTTGGGACTGTCTGGCCAGATCGGCCTGGGTAGAGGCTGCGTCACCCTCGGCAGTTTCTCCCTCAGCGTTCTGGGCCACCGGAGCACTGGATTCTGCCGCAGTAGAGGGGTCAACGGGCGACATCTCGGCCAACCTGGGGGAGGATTCCTCTGCACCACGGCTAGCCTCTGCCCCCCCAGAAACCGCCGTCGGCACGGCCCCCTGCAAGTCCTGCGCCTGATCGCTGAATGGAGCCATGGATTCTAGGTCGGCCACCGCTGGGCTGGCTGGTTCCATGCTGTCGGCAGGGTCGGGCTGGGCGGCGGCTGGAGCCACGGGGTTTGGGGTCGGATCCGCTGCTGCCGAAACGCCACTGGCGGCTAATAGCGCTAGGGCCATGGCCACCGAGCAAAGCCACCGGGTTTGGACAGGGTGGTTTGGAGTTGGTATGGACAGTAGGTTGAGCATGGAACAAAGGCGGTTTTGCACAAAAATCTTCGTTGAGCGAGTGGGCGCACACGGTGCCGGGGTGTAGATTCTCCCGCTTGGGTACTGCCAACGTTGGCACAGGGGTCTGGCGAATAGGGTGGCCAACCCCCTGTGCCTTGCCCCAGCCCAACGACGGCTTAAAAGCGGAAGCCGATATTGATATAAGGCCCATGCTGATCGATGTTGAGGTCAA
>CAZWNR010000697.1:0-1635 GCA_964635665.1 uncultured bacterium
AAAGGGGACATGCGCCGCAAAGCCCACCGCACGCAACAGATCAAGCCAGCCCGCCACGCTGTGGTCGCGCACGTGCGAACGGTCGCGCAGCACCTCCAGCGTTTGCAGGTGGGTGTCGGCGGTGAAGTCGTCATATGAGACAATGTCGCCGATCAGCAAGCGGCCGTGCGGGCGCAGCAGGCGGCGAAACTCGGACAGCGCCTTCTGCGGGTGCGGCCAGTGGTGAGCGCTGTAGCGAGAGACGATGACGTCGAACGAGCTATCGGCGAAGGGAAGCATCTCGACATCCGCCTGGCGAAATTCGATATTGGTCAATTGGCGCTCCTGCGCCTGGAGGCGGCCTTGCGCCAGCATCGACTCGGAGAGATCGACGCCCATCACATGGCCTGCGTGCGGGGCCACGGCCAGCGCCGTGTGTCCCGCACCGCTGCCGGCGTCCAGCACGGCTTCGCCGCCGGCCAGGCCGCCTGGGAGGCGCAGTTCCTGGCCACCCTGCCCCAGGCCAGTGACCGCATTTACCAGCTCAAACAGCGTAGCCAAACCAAGCCCCTGATTTTGATGGGAGCCAATCGAGCCGATCTTTGGCCCTACATCGCCGGAACCGAGGCTGAGCAAGCCCAATGGACAGCCCTGGCCGACCGCCACTGGCCCGGAGCCTTGACCCTCGTACTCCCCGCTAGCGACCGCTTGCCCCCAGCCATGAACCCCGCCAACACGGGCACCCTGGGCCTCCGCATTCCCGATCATCCCTTGGCGCAATACCTGCTGGAACGCACTGGCCCCCTAGCTACCACCAGCGTGAACCATTCTGGCCAGCCTGCCCTAGAAACCCTAGCGGAGATCGCGGCGGAATTTCCTGAAATCACCACCCTCAGCCCCGCCGCCCTAGCCGAGATTTACCCCCAGCTTGGCCATGCCCCTGTGCCGCCCATGGACAAGCCCCAGGGTTCTGGGCTACCGTCTACCGTCGTAGCTTGGCGGGATAGCCATTGGGACGTGCTGCGCCAGGGTTCGGTCACAATTGCCCCCTAGCCCCGCCGAGACCCCAGAGTCCCAATTCAAACCCAGAACAGATCCCAGGGTTCTGTTAGTCTGTGGGCACGAATTTTGAAACCGGCCCTAGAACCCTGGGATCTGACCGCCAACCCCTGGTAATTGCCCTTGCTTACCCTCTCACCATGACCTCATCCCCTGACGCCGACGCCCTAGAATCGCTGCAACTGGCCTACGACCGCCTTCAGCAGCAGCACCAAACCCTGGCCGCCTTTTTGGGAACGGCCTCCCACGAACTGCGGGCTCCCATCAATCAGGTGATTAGCCTGCACCAGTTGGTTTTAGAAGACCTGTGCGAAAGCCCTGAGGAAGAACGGGAATTCATCGGCCAAGCCAACCAGGCCATTACCCGAATGCTGCACAATCTGGATACCCTAATCAGCCTCTCCAAGCTGGACATCGGCGCGATATCCCCCGTTTGCGAACCTATTGCCTTGGGATCGGTGCTGAACCAGGTACGGCAGTTTACCGAAATGCAGTGCATCAACCGCCAATGCCGCCTCACGGTAAACCCTGGGTCGGATCCGGTCTGGGTGTTGTCCGATAATCGGTGGTTATTGCAAGCCCTGATCAGCTTGGTGG
>CAZWNR010000698.1:0-1632 GCA_964635665.1 uncultured bacterium
CGGGGGTAGTGGGGCTGATGCTGTCGGTGAACCCCACCCTAACCGCCCAGGAGGTGCGGGAAATTCTGCAAGCCACCGCCGATAAAATCATCGACCCCAGCCCCGATCCCCAACTGGGCCTGAGATACGGTACCTACGATGGACGCGGCCATTCCCAGTGGTTTGGCTATGGTAAGGTGAATGCCCTGGCGGCGGTGCGGTTGGCCCAAGCCCGCGCCTGGAGCCAGCGGCGGGTGCGGCAAATTCTCTCCCAGCAAAACCGAACGGCCCTGGTGATTCCCGACAACCAGCCCACGGGGGTAGACAGCGCCATTGTGATTTCCCAAAACGGCACCGTCACCGACCTCCAGGTTCAAGTCAGCCTTCAGCACGAGTTCCTCGGCGACATTAGCCTAACTCTGATGGCCCCCAGCGGTCAGACGGTGCTGATCCAGGGGCGCACCCTGGGCCGTCAAACCAGCCTGCGACAGACCTACACCCTACAAACCGCCCCCGCCCTGATGGCCATGCTGGGCCAATCGGCCCTAGGAGCCTGGAAACTTCGCATCGTTGACCACGCCCCTGCGGCCATGGGAAGGCTGCTGGAATGGCGGCTTTCCCTGGGGCTGGGCTAGGGCCGATGCCCAATCCGTCAGGATTGGGTAGGCGGGGACGCTAGCTGTACTTTTGATTCGAGGCAGGCTCTAGGTCAAACAGCACGTGGAGGGTCTGCATAGCGCGTTTGCGGGCTTCGATGTCTCGCTGGGCGCGCAGTTGCACCATGGGGTCGTGGAGGATTTTGTTGACAATGCCCCGGGTGAGGGCTTCGATCACTTCCTGGTGCTTTTCGGCAAACTCGCTGCCCAGGCGGGAGAGGGCTTTTTCCAGTTCCTGCTCGCGGATGGTTTCTACCTTGTTGCGCAGGCTGCTGATGGTGCCCACGGTGTCGAGGGATCGCCACCAGTCCATAAAGCCCTCCACTTCTTCGTCGAGGAGCACCTGGGCTTCCATCGCCATGCGGCGTCGGCTGGCCTGGTTTTGGGCTACGACAGCCTTCAGGTCGTCTACGTTAAAGGCATGAACGTTGGGCAGTTCGTTGACGTTGCCATGGACGTTTAGGGGCACGGAAATATCGAACACCATCAGGGGGCGGCTGCCGTCGAGGATGGGTTCTAGGTTTTCCCGGTGCAGAATCGGCTCGGTGGCGGAGGTGCAGGTAAACACCACGTCCGAGGCCTGTACGGTCTCTAGCATGGCGTCTAGGGTGCCCGTACAGATGTTGGCCTCTGGGAACTGCTTGGCCAGCTCGTTGGCCCGCTCGATGGTGCGGTTGAGGATGGTAATGGTGCAGGATTCCTTGGCGCTCAAATGCTGCACCAGCAGGCGGGCCATCTTACCTGCGCCGAGGATGCTGATCTTACAGCTATCCAGGTTGGGAACCTTGAGCTTGGCCAGTTCCACCGCCGCCGAGCTAATGGACACGGCCCCGGTACCAATGCTGGTTTCGCTGCGCACCCGCTTGCCAGCGGTGAGGGATTGCTTCAGCAGCCGATCTAGCACCCGCCCTAGGCTCTTGTGCTGCTGGGCGAGCTGGTGGGCGTGCTTCACCTGGGCCAAAATTTGCCCTTCGCCGAGGACGAGGATATCTAGCCC
>CAZWNR010000699.1:0-1629 GCA_964635665.1 uncultured bacterium
CACTGCCCCGGCAGCGATGTTACTAATCCCCAAAGATCCGTAAGCTCGGGGAACGCCTGATTCGACGGTTCCCAGGGTTGCTTCTCCCACGATGACGGTGTCATCGCCTGCCCTTGGCCCAAAAGTTGAAAATATCTATCGAGGGCCACAAGGGTAGCGGGCCTGAAGCCTAGGGTTTCTCCCCAGGCCTGCATGGCGCATCGGCGATGACCGTAGGGATTGGCATTGATCAGCAGGATGGGCGTAGCCAGGATCAGCGTAACGAACGCTTGCTCCTGGGCCGATGGAGGATCCATCAGCCCTAGCACCGCTTGCCAGGTCTCTGTCCCCACCTTCTTGCCTGCGGCACAGGTTTCGGCAAGGGTGAGAAACGCCTCTGGCCATCGCCCTACCGCCCTGGGGCTAGGTTCCCCTCTATGCTCCGCCCAGTGATCGGCCATGGACAGGCTGCGAAGGATGGGCCGAAAGCCCAAGGGCCATTGGTTCACGGTTCTTTCCTCCCCCGACATCTCCCCATATCCCTCCACCTGTCCCTTTCATCGGTCTCCCTACGCTAGCACCCAGAGCCCGGCCCGGCTTCCCCCATCAACCGCAGATGATCGGTCTATAATGGCTCTCGACAAACCCCTAGGGTGCCTTGGTCTATCCCCTCTGCACCCGCTGATCTGCCCCGTTGCAGCCCCTGGAGCCACTCCTATGTTCTACCTCCATTGTCTTCGCCCTTTGCCCCTGAGGTCTATGCGCCGTTTGGGATGGGCTGCGCTGTTGACCGTAGGGTTGGGCAGCCACGCCTGGGCGCAACAACCAACCCCCAGTGGGAATAGCGCTCCTCCCCTTGCCAATCCAACCACCAGTGGTGGACGGATTGTGCGGCCTACCTTGCGCTTGGGGAGTCAAGGGGAATCGGTGCGCGAACTTCAGTCAATGCTCATTTTGCTGGGCTATTACGCTGGGCCAGTTTCTGGAGTCTACCAAGAAGACACCCAGTTGGCGGTACAGCGCTTCCAACAATCCGCCGCCATTACCGCCGACGGCATTGTGGGGCCAGCTACCTGGAGCAAACTTTTGCCCGCCCCCGCCGCCGAAACCACCCCCCCCGGCCAAACGGTTGCCACCACAGCGCCTGCCACAAATCCGCCCACCGCTAACCCACCCGCGACCAATCCACCTGCGACCAACCCACCTGCGACCAACCCACCTGCGACCAACCCACCCGCTACAAATTCTCGCCCCACAACCCCGCCCGCTACGACCACACCTGCGACTAGCACCACCGCCAGTTTGCCCATTCTGCGCCCCGGCATGGAAGGGGAAGCAGTGCGCTTTTTGCAACAACGGCTGACGGCCAAGCGAGTTTACAATGGCCCCATTAGCGGTATTTTTGGCCCCCAAACTGAGGCGGCGGTGCGGCAGCTTCAGCGCACCAATAACCTAGCGGTAGACGGCATTGTTGGCCCCGCCACCTGGGGCGTTTTGAATTAGTTAGGGCTTCCCTCGGTCGGTACGATGGCTCAACGGTGGAACCCATGGGTCACGCTGCGCTAACCCATCCTATTCAGGACTGTGATGGGTTACGGCAAGGGCAATGCAGCTTGGCCCGCGTAGCCCTCGATCGTCGCGACCGACGGC
>CAZWNR010000700.1:0-1622 GCA_964635665.1 uncultured bacterium
GGGTGCTGGAGGGAGACAAGCTGAAGGACATGGTGATTGGCTACGCCGAACAAACCATGGACGACATCGTGCAGGCCTACATCAACCCCGAACTGCCGCCGGAGGAATGGAAACTGCCGGAAATGGTGGACAAGGTGAAAGAGTTTGTCTATCTGCTGGCCGACCTCACCCCCGAACAACTGGAAAACCTCTCCGTGGGTGAAATCCGCACCTTCCTCCACGAGCAGGCCCGCATCGCCTACGACATCAAAGAAGCCCAGGTCGATCAGGTCAAACCCGGTCTGATGCGCGAGGCCGAGCGGTTCTTCATCCTCCAGCAGATCGATAGCCTCTGGCGCGACCACTTGCAACAGATGGACGCCCTACGGGAAACCGTTGGCCTGCGCGGCTACGGCCAAAAGGATCCCCTGATCGAGTACAAGAGCGAGGGCTACGAACTCTTCCTCGATATGATGACGGGCATCCGCCGCAACGTGGTCTACACTCTGTTCCAATTCCAGCCCCAACCCCAACCCCAGGTGGCCGCCCAGGTGCCCCAAGCCTAGGGACTCCCAGCACCCAACCCGACAAACCCCAGGGCGAGGTCTCCTCGCCTGCCGCGACCGGGGCACACCCGTCGGATGTGTCCTTACTTCAAGGCTCCAGGCTCAACGGTGCGGGACTGCCGCCAAATCCACCATGCCGCTAGGCAGAGGGTGCCATTGCCCACCACGGTCATGGCCGCTTGCAGGGTAACCAACCAGGCAAAGCTGGGGTCGTTGTCAAAAAAGTGCCAGGTACAGGCGGCCATGGCGCTGACCAGGGCGGGAAACATACCAATAGCCAGCCACCGCCACACCAACCGCTGGGTCACCGTCGCAAACTGCCAGATAAACCACATGGCCGCCATCCATTCCAGCACGCTGGAAATATGAATCATCCAAGTGGGCAAAGAAAGCGCGTGCATGGGCGAGGCATCGGAACAACAGCCTCTATTGTAGGGGTAGAGATGTAGCGGCAGAGAGGTCAACATGCGAGCGGTTTTGTGTGGCTATTACGGCATGGGCAACGGCGGCGATGAGGCGCTCTTGGCCACGCTACTGCAAATGTTGCCTTCCCAGATTGAGCCTGTGGTGCTGTCGGGCAACCCGGCGGAGACCACGGCCCGCTATGGAGTAGAAGCGGTGCCCCGCAAACAATTGGGTGCGGTGATCCAGGCGCTACGGCGGTCGGAGTTTTTCATCTGGGGGGGCGGTAGCCTGTTGCAAGATGCCACGAGCTTGCAAAACCCCATCTACTACACCGGGTTGATGGCCTTGGCCCAGTGGCTAGGGCTCAAAACCATCGCCTGGGGCCAGGGGATTGGCCCCCTAGAACACCCCCTCAGTCGGCGGCTGGGGCGCTATGCCCTGGGCCATTGCGAAGCGGTGAGCGTGCGGGATAATGGCTCGATGGCGTGGCTAGCCCGCTGGCAGGTGCCGGGGATGCAGGCCCCTGACCCGGTGTGGGCCTTAGAGTCGGCTCCGGTGGAAGGGCTCTGGGATCTGCCCGCCCCTCGGGTTGCCGTGGCCCTGCGCCCCCATCCTTGGCTGACAGAAAGACGCCTATACCAAATAACCCAGGCCCTAGCTTCCTTTAAAACC
>CAZWNR010000701.1:0-1599 GCA_964635665.1 uncultured bacterium
CCCCATGCTTAAGGGCTTTTACCTGACACTGCTGATGGGGCCAACCATTCCGGCCCCGGTGCCGCCGCCGGTGATGGCGGCCCTCAATAGCGTGCAGGTAACGGTGACTTCGGGCCAGCGCAGCGGCTTTCAACTGGGTTTCGCGGCCAGTAAAAAATCGTTGATCAATACAGTCCTGTTAGCGGCTGGGGCCTTTAACCCCAAGCTGCGGGTCGTCATTATCGCCACCATGAACGGCATTCCCAGCGTGCTGATGGACGGCATTGTCATGCGCCAGGAGATGACTCCTAGCAGCGACCCAGGGCAAACCAGCCTGACCCTAACGGGCGAAGACCTGAGCCTGCTGATGGACTTAAACGAGCTGCAGGGCGATCCCTTCCCCGCTATGCCAGCGGTGGCCCGAGTACTCAAGATCCTGGCGAAATATGCGGTCTATGGCATTGTGCCGATCCCCATTCCAGAGCTGTTTCTGGATGTGCCCATCCCCACCGATCGCACCCCCTTTCAAAACGGCACAGACTTGGCCTATATCAACAAGCTGGCCGAAGAGAACGGCTACGTCTTTTACCTAGAGCCTGGCCCGGCACCGGGAGCCAACATTGCCTACTGGGGGCCTGAGATTCGCGTCGGGGTGCCCCAGCCTGCCCTGTCAATCAACATGGATGCCCACACCAATGTTGATTCCCTCAGCTTTAGCATGGATGGCTCGTCACGCAAACAGGTGGCCATTTCTGTGCAAGAGCCGCTTACCAAAATGTCCATTCCCATACCCCTGCCCGAGATCAGTCTGTTTAGCCCGCCGCTGGCGCTTCAGCAGGCTCCGGCCCTGCGCTACGAGTTTCTGGAGGGGGCGGCAAAGCTCAACCCAATTGGGGCGATTGCCAAGGGATTGGGCAAGGCCTCAGCCTCTGCCGACGCAGTGACCGGGTCGGGGCAGCTCAACGTGTTGCGCTACGGGCGGTTGCTCAAGGCACGGCAGCTGGTGGGGGTGCGGGGTGCAGGGATCGCCTATGACGGGTTGTACTACGTCAAAAGCGTCACCCACACCATCAATCCCAAGGCGGGGGAGTACAAGCAGAGTTTTTCCCTGGCCCGCAACGGGCTGGTGCCCCTGACCCCAGCGGTGATTCCCTAAGGAGAGGTATGCAGTGAACAGCGATCGCTACTACGGCAAGTATCGGGGCAATGTGATGAACAACATTGACCCCATGCAGAAGGGACGACTCCAGGTGCAGGTGCCTGACATTTTGGGTTCGTCGCTGTCTTCCTGGGCAATGCCCTGCCTACCCATCGCCGGTCGTCAGATGGGGGCGTTTTTACTACCCCCCATTGGTGCAGGGGTATGGGTCGAGTTTGAACAGGGCGACCCCGACTACCCCATCTGGGTAGGTTGCTGGTATGGATCGATGGCCGAAGTGCCTGCCATGGCCCTGGCCTCGCCACCCGGAGTAGACAACCTGGTGCTGCAAACCAGCGGCCAAAACACCCTCATGATCAGCGACGTGCCCGGCCCCACCGGAGGGTTTCTGCTGAAAAGCAGCACCGGGGCCATGATCAGCATCAACGAGACGGGGATCACCATTTCCAACGGGCAGGGGG
>CAZWNR010000702.1:0-1595 GCA_964635665.1 uncultured bacterium
GTACCCAGGCTATAGAAGTTCACGCGGCGTTACGGTGCCTGTGAACCCATGGACGGCCACGCCCCAATCCCAGCGGGATAGTGTGAGGCCGATGTGGCCCACGCCCAAATTCGCGCCCATGCCTACCAAGCAGATGCGCCCCTTCCCGATACCCTCGCGGCCTGGGAACAGGCCAAGGACCTCAAAACCGCCGAAGAATACCGCCTACTCTACGTCGCCATCATCCGCGCCAAGCGCCTGATCTGGCTCTCCGCTGTCCAGCAAGCCCCCTTGCCTAGAGCAACCCCGACAATCTGCAAGTGGCCCGCCCCTGCCCGGTGGTGCCCCGGTTACAGAAATGATTATCTGATCTGTACCCCCCATGGCTACCCGCTGGGTGGTCAGGACTGTTGAGGTTCTTGGGTTTTCAGCTACGTCTAGGCAATCCGCAGGGGTAAATCCAGAGTGTCCTGAGGAATATCCTGAGGAATATTTCGAAAATGTCCTGAGGAATGTCCTGAGGACATGCTAGGATAAGACCAAGGTTGAAGGGCCCAGGGAGACACCGCCCCCACTGGTGGGTTTAGCTCCCGCTGGCGAACTCCAATGCCAGAGCGGCTGACAGCCCGTCACCCCTCTACAAGAGAGGTGATGCCAGTGCTACCACTAACATCACCCAAGGAAAAAGAAACAAACAAGTTGTCTTGATCATCTAGACCAGCGGTTGCAGTGCTGGTCTTTTCATTTTAAACGCTTGGTGACCTTCCAGGCAATCTCCCCATTTTTGCGGTAGCCCGAGCGGCTGAAAATAAAACCCGCCTCAAAGAAATGATCGCCGTAACGCGCTATCTCCTGGGGCGACAGATCGATCAGATCCGCTAACTCTTGGGTGCTCAGCAACCAGCCGTTACGGGCAGCGTTTTCTAGGGTCTCAAAGTACTGGAGCGGATCAGGCTGGTTAAACCCAATGCGCCCCACCACCTCAGACACAATGGCGCTGATCAATCCACCAAAGTCATTGACCATGGGGGCCAGGGCAGAGCCGCTATCGTTTTGCCCACCGTCGCCAAAACCCGGTTTCTGGCACAATCCCCGAGCCTCGATGAACTCTGGCGCACTGCCACCCTGGTTGATGAAGTTGTGCAGATCGTCCATCAGGCGTAACTGCTGGTCATTGATAAAGGCTTTCTGCCCAATGCGTTCCGGGGTGATGCCCAATTGCTCCATGCGTTTGTACACCGCACTGCGCGCCAGGGCGTAGCGGCTCTGCAATTGGCCCACTGGAAAGCGATCAATCTCCCCTAGGTTCATCACTATCCTCTGGACAGTCCTCAGGATACTTCCTTCAGTATTACCTACGGACTCGTCCTCTGGATAGTCCTCAGGATAATTTTTGGCGTACTGACAGTCAGTGATCGATCCAGTTACAGCAGTGGTGATAATGGGGTTGGCTATCTCCAAGCTGGTGGTGGCTACGGGGCGTCAACTTTGCAAGCCTAACCCAACCCAACCGGGTATAGTGTTAGGCACGTTAATCCACCCATGCTAGTCACCCGTGCCAGGAGCCTTTGACCCTCTCAAGCGTCGTGATCTGATCCAACAGTTGATGGCCCTAC
>CAZWNR010000703.1:0-1574 GCA_964635665.1 uncultured bacterium
AAGCCCTGGTTTGGCAGGGTACTACGGTCGCCCTTGCGGTGCTGATTGACGCCTGGGACACCTTGGGTCAGAATGTGCGCCTTGCCCTAGTGCAAGGACTTTCCCAGATTACCCACCCTAGTCTAAAAGCACAGATGATTGCTCCAGTGCAACAGTGGCTGGGCGATCTTCCGGCTATTGCAAACCACAGCCCCTTGCGCCGCAATTTAGTCATGTTGCTGGGGCAGGTTGGCGGTGGTGGGGCGATCCCGATTCTGCAAGCCCTTCGCCAGGACACCGATATGGGCGTTCGTTTCCATGCCGAAGCCGCCCTGCGATCTATATCCTAGGAAACGGAGACGCTGCGGGTTTCGGTGAGGCCCGCATGGTGAAGCACAAAGTTCACCACGGCATCCAGGCCTTCGCGGGTTTTGAGGTTTGTAAAGCCAAAGGGACGGCTACCCCGCATGGTGCGGGCATCGCGATCCATCACCTCCAGACTGGCCCCCACCATGGGGGCGAGGTCGATTTTGTTAATCACCAAAAAGTCTGACTTGGTGATGCCGGGGCCACCCTTGCGGGGAATTTTGTCGCCAGCGGCCACATCGATGACGTAGAGGGTGAGATCCACCAGTTCGGGGCTGAAGGTGCTGGCCAAGTTATCACCGCCGCTTTCCACAAATACCAGGTCGAGGGGGTCGAAGCGGGCCTCTAGATCCTCAATGGCCACCAGGTTCATGGAGGCGTCTTCGCGGATAGCAGTGTGGGGACAGCCCCCCGTTTCCACGCCCACAATGCGCTCGGGGGCCAGGGCTTGGCTACGAACGAGGAACTGGGCGTCTTCCTGGGTATAGATATCGTTGGTGACCACCGCGATGGAGAAGTCCTCCCGCAGCCGTTTGCACAGGTTATCCACTAGGGCGGTCTTCCCAGAACCCACCGGGCCAGCCACACCCACACGAAAGGGAGTTGTCATGGTTGCGTCATCCAGGGTGATGTTGCTTGCTATCATACATCGCGCCTCACAGGGCAGGGCATTGAGGAACCATCAGGAACGGCTAGGGACGACTGAGGTTGCAGGAAAAGACCTCGGCACTGGGTTGAGCCTGGAGGGTCTGATCCATCTGGGCGGCGTTGAAGCGGCCAAAGGTACTCAGGGCGCTGACTTCCTCCGGGGTGGGGATGGTGTCGGCTACCACGGGGCCAAGGTCGCTGACGTAGATGACTTGGTCAATGCGCAGGCGACCCTGGCGCTGTTGCTCGTAGAGGGTGGCATAGTCGGCGGCGATGGGCTGCCACTGGTCGGGGGCGCAATAGCTGCGGTCAATAATTACCGTTATGGCGGGGCGGGCAAACCCTTGCCGTAGGCCCAAGCCCAGGCCTAAAAAGGCAAACCAGCCTAGGCCAAGGGTCAGTAACAGGCGGAGGGTGGGGTTACGCATGGGGTGGGGAGGTGGGAGGTGGAGAGGTGGGGCGTGGGTGAGTTTTGATATTGCTGGGATGTCCCAGGTTATGTAGCGGTTCTCAATAGCGTGAGATACACCATGGCTGGGTTCTAGATCCCCCTCGTACCTGGCTGTCTAAGGTTCACTCTG
>CAZWNR010000704.1:0-1536 GCA_964635665.1 uncultured bacterium
TTAGGGGTAGAATCCGAACCCAAATCGTCTTCTCCCGCCACCCCCATCAGCGCCATCAGGTCAGCGATGGCCAGCTGGTCACCGCCGAGCGTTGGCAGGTGGCCCACCAGTACCATCGGCAGCGGCAGAATTTACACTTCCAGGCCTTTCACCAGGGGGGGATCGTTAGTGGCCTAGGGGTGTGCCCTACGGTGGCCCCCGCCCAAGTGGCGAATGCCTATCGGGACGGGCGCTGGTTGCAGGTGCAGCCCGGAGTGGCAATGGATGCCCTGGGCAACCCGATTGTGGTGCCTCAGCCCATCACCTACCGCATCGCCGCCCAGCCCACCACAGAGCCGATTTTGGTTTATCTGGTGCTGAAGTTTGTGGATCCTGACCAGTTGGAACCCCGCACCGGCACCCATGTGGTGCAGGAAACCTTTCGGCTGGAGGAAAAGGTGACACCACCGGAGGGTCTGGAAATTGAGCTGTGTCGCCTGGTGCTGCGGCCTGGGGATGGGCCAATTACCCTGCCCCGCAACGGCTTTACCCCCGTGGCGAACGAGCTCGACTGGCGCTATCGGCCTTTAGCGCAGCGGCGTCCCCTGGGGGGCATCACCCTGGGCTACCTCACCCTGAGTCCTCAGGCCAAGCCGGGCTTGGAAGACGCCCTGCAACGACTGGTGGCGGCTTTGCCGGGGCTATGGCCCAACCTGCGAGGGGAGGTTCATCCGGTTCCCCTCTGTCTACGCCAGGGATTGGCCCTCACGCCCACCGATTTGCAAGCCTACGACCTGCTGCATCTGACCTACGCCGATAGCCAAGCCTTGACCGCAGAGGACATTGATCTGCTGCGGATCTTTGAGGCCGAGGGCGGTACCCTGTTGATTGAGGTGGCCCCCACCGGAACCACGCTGGAGGAAATTTTTCAGGTGTGGGCGGATGTGATCAAGGTGTTGTCTACCTCCGCTGGGGCCGTCGATACCGCCATGGTGACCACCCTAGGTGGCGAGCAGGCGGAACTGGAGCGTTGCTTGGCTGTAGAACTAGCCCACGGTCTTCCAGCCTTGGCAACGTGGATTGGGCAACCGTTGCCCACTGTTCCAGCCTCCCCCGGCGAGGATATCCCAGGCGACTGGCCCCTGGCAGGACGGCTAGAGGATATCCCAGGCGACTGGCCCCTGGCGGGACGGCTAACGGATCAGCATCCCCTACGCCAGCAGCCCTTTACCTTTAGCCAAAGCCTGCTGATTCACAATCAACCCCTAGCCCTGTTTAACTGGGGTGGGGTAATTGTGGCCGTGGGAGATTTAACGGGGCTATGGGGTGGCCCTAAAACCCAATTCATGCCCCGCGATAGCCTCCGTAGCGCCCAAGAGTTAGGCATTAACCTGCTGCACTTGGCCTGGCAACGCCGTCAGTGGGCCATCTCCACGCTCCCCGAACCCAGCCCCGAACCCTCTCCCCGCCTAGAAAACATCTATGAGCGGCTAGGTTAACTCACTCCCATGGCCAAACTGCTCACAACTCAGATTTCTCCCCTGGTGCTGCATTTCA
>CAZWNR010000705.1:0-1526 GCA_964635665.1 uncultured bacterium
TGCTGGTGCCCTTTATTGAGAGCGTCAACAAGTTCCAAAATCCCTTCCGTCGCCCTGTGGCCACTACTCTGTTCCTGTTTGGCACCTTGGTAACCCTGTGGCTGGGCATTGGCGCTACCTTCCCTATTCAAGAATCCCTAACCCTGGGCCTGTTCTAGGGATTGGGGGTATCGTCTCCGTCAACAGACGATCTTCATGAAATGTTGACATACTTGCAGCTTGCGTAGAACTATTTAGTTTTGCGCAAGTTTTTTATTGGTGAATGTTTTTTCGGTAAACTTATCATAGAGAGTATAGAAAACTACAAAAATAAAAGCCTGGGTGCAAACGCTGTTGGCTCGCTGATCTCATGTCGTTAGGACAGTTAGACGATGGTCAAGACGGTACGGAAAGAACGGCTTAAGGTAACCAGCCAGATCGACTTGGTTTTTCAAGTGCAGCGCTGGTTTAATGAGGTCTGTCGTTCCCTAGAAGGCGATTTTGATTGGGTCAGCAACTATAGAGATCGTCTGGGTTTGGCGCTTACGGAAGGCTTTACCAACGCCGTGCGCCATGCCCATGCCCACCTCCCCCCCGATACCGCCATCAATATCGATTTTGACCTCGCTAACGACTGTGTGGAGATTCGCATTTGGGATCAGGGAAACCCCTTCAACCCTGATTTGCTGCCCGAGCCGCAGCCGGGGGAACTGCTAGATAACGGGGGGTATGGCTGGTTCCTACTGCGTCGTCTAGCCGATCGAGTTACCTACCAGCGCCTACAGGATGGTCGCAACTGCCTGTCTATCATCAAGTACGGCGTCTGTTCCACCTGCTAACCGCGATCTCCTTGTCTGTCTTCCCCGTGAACTCCTCGGTCCCTCGGCGCAACATCTTTGTTTTTCTAGAAATTTTTTCCTGCGAAGGTGGCATTCAGTCCTACGTCAAGGACGTGCTTATGGCCTATGGACATTGGCCCCAAGCCCCGATTGCCGACGTTTTTCTGCTGCGCGATGGGCCTCAGGACGTACCCCAGGGGCAGACTAGACCGCTACGGTTTCATCCGTTTGCCAGCCCATGGGCCATGGTCGGACGGCTACGGTTGCTGTTAGTCCTAGCTTTTAGCCTAGGGTGCCATCGCCCCCAGCGGGTGATCTGTGGGCATGTGCTGCTGCTGCCTTTGGTTGCTCCCCTTTGCCGATGGTGGCGGGTGCCCTACGTGGTGGTGACCTACGGAAAAGAGGTCTGGTATCCTCAGCCTCCGCGAATTCAACGATTCTTGCAAGGGGCGGATCAAATTTGGGCGATTAGTCGCTACAGCCGGGATCGGGCCTGCGCCGCCAATCAGATCGATCCCAGCCGAGTGTATATGCTGCCCTGCATTGTGGATGGCGACACCTTTTGCCCCGGCCCTGCGAATCCGAATCTGGTAGCCATCTACGGGTTAGAGAATTGCCGCGTGTTGATGACCGTGGCTCGGCTGTGGTCGGGGGATATTTACAAAGGCGTGGATGTGACTATTCGGGCGCTGCCTACCATAGCCCAAG
>CAZWNR010000706.1:0-1516 GCA_964635665.1 uncultured bacterium
CCCCTAGGGCATGGCGCAAACGATTGAGATGATCGGCCCAGCGGGTGAGGGGATGGTCGAGGTTATGCTGGTAGACGCGCAGGGTGGTGAAGACCGTGGCCCCGTAGAGCAAGGCGGGTTCGCTAACTGCCAGGGTGAGATCGTCCCCCTCAATGGGGTGGCCGGAAAACCAGTAGGTCATCAATCCAGTAGGTTATCAATCCAGTAAGCCATTAAAGCAGTCGCTTACTACGGCGGATCTCGCTTGGTTGTAGTTCATTGCGATGCTCCCCCTTGCCCCCCTTACCAAGGGGGATACAGGGTGAGACCTAGACCGCTAGGCACCGGGGGGATCTAGAACTCCGTGAGGGTGTCGCTCACCCTATCGAGATCGCTATGTAGGTAGAGGCAACCCTAACGTTAGAGGCCGTCACAGAGTCTGATCTTACTGCATCCGATCAATGGTGCGGTACTGGATCGCCTCGGCGATGTGGTGGGTTTGTAGCTGTTCGGCCCCGTCGAGGTCGGCAATGGTGCGCCCTACTTTGAGGATGCGGTCGGTGGCGCGGGCGGAGAGGCCCAATTTACGCACGGCCCCTTCTAATAGGGTTCGGCTGGTGTCGTCGAGGGGGCACCACTGCTTCAGGTGGCGGCTTTGCATGTCAGCGTTGCATTGCAGCTTGGGTTCGGTCTTAAAGCGGTCGTGGGCGCGTTGGCGGGCCTGCTGCACCCGATCCCGTACGGGTTCCGAGGCTTCTCCGGGCTGGTGTTGGGTCATTTCTTCGGGCTTGATGCGACTCACCACCACTTGCAGGTCAATGCGATCCATCAGCGGCCCAGAGAGGCGAGACCAGTAGTTTTCGCGGCTGCGGGGGGAGCAGGTGCAGGGCTGGACAGAATCGCCATAGAACCCACAGGGACAGGGGTTGGTGCTGGCAATCAGGGTGAACTGGGACGGAAACACCACGGATTGCCGGGTGCGGGTAATGGTGACGTAACCGTCTTCGAGGGGCTGTCGCAGAAATTCCAGAACATCTCGTTTAAATTCAGTCAGTTCGTCGAGAAAAAGGATCCCCCGATGGGCCAGGGAAATTTCCCCTGGTTTGGGGTAGCTGCCGCCGCCCACTAGGGAAGGCCCCGAGGCGGAATGGTGGGGGCTGCGGAAGGGGCGGGTGTTGACCAGGGTGCCCTTTTCCTTCAGCAATCCGGCCACGGAGTGGATTTGGGTGACATCCAGGGCCTCTTCAAACTGCAAGGGCGGCAAGATGGAGGGCAAGCGGCGGGCCAACATGGTTTTACCGCTTCCCGGTGGCCCCACGAAGATCAGGTTATGGCCCCCAGCGGCGGCAATTTCCAAGGCACGACGGGCCTGGGCTTGGCCCTTCACGTCCCGTAGATCCAGGGCTCCGGCGTGGTCAGTCTCTAGGCTGCGGTCATCGTAGGTGACAGGGCTGAGTCCGCTGGGGTTGTTGAGGAAATCGGCAACCTCCGAGATGTGCTAGAAGCCGTAGACCCTTAGACCGGGCACTACTGCGGC